>NZ_JADYXD010000033.1:0-33656 GCF_015864475.1 Pseudoalteromonas sp. SWXJZ10B | reverse complement strand
GAATCGAACCACGGACACGAGGATTTTCAATCCTCTGCTCTACCGACTGAGCTATCGAGGCACATAAACTGTGCTAACTAAAAGTAAAATAATTATTTAACTTTTAGCTTTATAAATGGTGCCGACTAACCGAGTCGAACGGTTGACCTACTGATTACAAGTCAGTTGCTCTACCAGCTGAGCTAAGTCGGCACACAAAACTGTGTGCTAAGGCACGCGTAATAATGTTTAAACTGTTGATTAAACACCACTACTTTAATAAATGGTGCCTCGACCCGGAATCGAACCAGGGACACGAGGATTTTCAATCCTCTGCTCTACCAACTGAGCTATCGAGGCACTTAAACAGTGCTAATTAAAAATCTTAAAGGATTTTTAATGCAATTCCCACTCATCTCTAGCGACTGAGCTATCTGGGCGTGCGGCGTATTAAACGAGTTTTGCCCTTACAAGTCAACTTTTTTTTTCTTCTTTATAACTGTTTGAACGGTTTTCAGACAACTCAGTACATTTTTTATTAATAACGTTCATTTTTACCACAAATCGGGCTATAACTATAAATAAATATAACTAAATCAGACTAAAACCGTAGTGAATTATTTTTTGTAAATGTTACGATTAGCTTAGATACGTACGATAGGGACTTATCGTAGTAAAAACACATCAATTGGAAACAATCAATGCAGAGTAAATTCTCATCGCCAGTAAAAGGCTTACTGCCACTTTTTTTAATCATTAATATTGCTGTAACAGCGCTCGCTATTGTTGCCCACTCATTTTATACACAAACTGAAGTTAAGACAGCCCAACCAGTATCATCTATTAATATTGTAACGCTTGCCGATAGATTAGACTTACCTATGGTTGATGCATTAACTATGTATGGTCAAGGTAAAGTAAAACAGTTACTTGATTTAACCTCCTTATTAGACGGTGACTTTGAATATACTCTATATCGCTTCAATGCTACATCAGATACTCAGTTGGTATATAGCAGCAGTAAACCAGCCATCGCTTCTGTTAAAACTGAAAAGCACTTAAAAGAAGAAGGTATTCTGCATCACCTACTATTGTTAAACGATCAACCCATTGGCGAGCTTATTATTAAGCAAAACATACCAGCCACGCCTTTAAGCGCTCAAGATTCTCAAGTTATCGCTTACATCATCGCGATAGCGAGTGTTGCTGCATTATTTATACTTACTTTAATGTTTAATATGTACATTAATACGCGCTTACGTAAAAGTACTGACACTCTTACTCAAGAGTTACAGGCAATCACTGAAGATGCTAATTACAATAGTAATGTTGATGAGCAACTTGATATTGGTTTAGGTGTAGTAGCAAAAAACATCAACTTATTGCTACAAAAAGTACAAACTGCAATGAGCGAGAATGACTCTGCACAAAAAGAGCTTTATAAATTACAAAATGGCCTAGAAGCCGAAGTGCAAAATCGTACCTTAGCGCTTGAGCAAGCCATATTAAAAGCAGAGCGAGCAAGCGAAACTAAAACAACATTCTTAGCAACGATGAGTCACGAAATAAGAACACCGATGAATGGTGTTATAGGTACTATTGATTTACTGCGCCAGACCGAACTTGATGGCGCTCAGCATCGTTTAAGTACGATTATTCGTGAATCAGCATTTTCGTTATTGAGCATTTTGGATGATATTTTAGATTTCTCTAAAATTGAGGCTGGAAAGCTAAATATTGACCCGATCCCATTTTCGGTAACCGATACTATTGAAGAAGTTGCTCGTGTGCTCTCATCTGTTGCTAAAAAACGTGAGCTTGATTTAGAGCTAGCAATAGCACCAGATATTCCTATAAATCTTACCGGTGATAGCGTACGTGTACGTCAGGTTCTTTATAACCTATGTAGCAACGCAATTAAATTTACGAGCACTGATGAAAAAACCCAAGGGCATGTAAAAATATCAGTAGAGGTGGTACATAATACGACTGATCACTTTACCTTACGCTTTTGCGTAACTGATAACGGTAAAGGCATGTCGCAGGCACAACTACGCGAAATATTTAATCCGTTTATTCAAGCCGAAAATTCGATTACCCGAGAATATGGAGGGACAGGTTTAGGTCTTTCTATTTGTAAAAGCTTAACTGAGCTTATGCTAGGTACTATTCATGTAACTAGCCATACAGGAATTGGCAGTGAGTTTACTGTTGAACTGCCGTTTAGCACATCGGGTAGAATTAAGTACGCACACAAAGGTGCATTAAATGGTAAGCAAATTGTTGTAGTTAGTAATCACCTAGAACGTGAAAAAACAATGTACCGTTATTTATCGTTTATGGGCGCTAAAATAGTTTATGCACACACAGAAGAAGAAATTGAAGAGCATCAACATTCGCAAGATATTATTTGGGTGGCTGATGGCATAGACAATATGGATAAAACAAACGCGCTGCTAAGACGCTTATTTTATTCATTAGAGGATTATAACCAACAAGTTGTTGTACTAAGTAAGCTTGATGAAGCGGCTATAAATCATAATAATATTTTTTATATTAATGCCTCTCCTTTATGTAAGTCTAACTTTATGCTGTCTATTTTAGTCGCTGCAGGTTTGCATACACCTAAACAAATTAAAAAAACCAAAACACTTAATAACTATTTAAATGTTGAGCAAGCTCGTAAATCAAACAAATTGGTTTTACTTGTTGAAGATAACCTTCTAAACCAACAAGTGCTGACCGATCAATTACACATACTAGGTTTTGGCGTTGAGATAGCAAACAACGGTGAAGAAGGCTTAGATATGTGGAGAAAAGGTGATTACTCACTTATTTTAACCGACTTACACATGCCTAAAATGTCGGGTTACGATATGGTCGAAAAAATCCGTAACGAAGCAGAGCTATTAGAATCAATTGATGCACAGCCTTACATTATTGCTGTAACAGCAAACGCACTTAAAGGCGAAAAAGAGCGTTGCTTAGCCGTAGGTATAAACGACTTCATTACCAAACCTATAGAGCTAAACGCGTTAGAGGACACTTTAAAACGCTGGAGCGATAAGCAAAGCCAAAACCCAAATGTAGTTATCCATCAAACCATGGCGCTACCTATTGATATGGAAGCAGTTGCTAAATATGTAAATGGTGACGAAGCTAAACAGTTACGCTTTTTCAAAATGTATTTAGAACAAAGCCAAGGGCTAATTAAGGGGATTAATTCAGGCGTTATGGTTAACGATTTAGATGAGATTATTGAAGGGTGTCATCAATTAAAATCGATCTCTAAAACAATTGGTGCCCTAACGGTGGCTGAACTTTCAAGTGCATTTGAAGATAAATGTAAAAAAGGTGAACTCACTACCGATGAATTAATAGACTTAAGAGATAAGTTAGAAATTGAATACTCTAAGGCAGCTCAATTTTTAAAAGAACAAATTAAAATCTCTGAGCAAGAAGATGAGTTAAGTGATTAAATAATCGCACACAAAAAAAGGGCTATTTAGCCCTTTTTTTATGTTCAAAATATTATTTTTCAGGCGGTCGATAACCTTCAATTTCCACATCTTTGTTTTCAAACAAAAAGCCAACCATTTGCTCTTCTAAAAATGTGCGGTGCTCTGGGTCCATCATATTTAAATGCTTTTCGTTAATAAGCATTGTTTGCTTATGCTGCCACTGACCCCACGCTTCTTTAGAGATGTTATTAAAAATCTTTTCACCAACTTCACCAGGGTATAACTGAAAGCCAAGCCCTTCGGCTTCTTTTTGTAACTTTTGACAAAATACTGTACGTGCCATGATTGATTCTCTCTAACGCTAAATATGGGGCTATTCTATACTATTGCTGTAATTTGTTTAACCAACTTTTTAGTTGGCGCTGCTAGGCCAACCTCTATTGATTGATCAAGCGGATACCACACTAATTGTTTGTCATTTACTACATCAGGAATTTTCTTAACATTGAGCACATGCGGATTAATCGTCAGCTCAAAATGTGAAAACACATGAATAAACGCTTCAAGCTCTACTAAGTCGGCTTCTAATCCTTGCTGAGCTAAAAACATTTGAAGCTCCTCGTACTCATTAAATTCAAAAAAGCCAAATAGTCCTCCCCAAATACCGCTGTTAGGGCGTTTTTCCATAAGCACTTTATCGCCGCACTGAATAATTAACTGATGACAACTCTTCTTCGGCACTGCTTTTTTAGGTTTAGAATGTGGAAACTCTTTTACTTTACCTGCATTAAAAGCACCACAACCTGAATTTAATGGGCAAGCCTCACAATCAAAACGACTGCGTGAGCAAACACTCGCACCTAAATCCATCATAGCTTGATTAAATTCGGTGACATTATTTTTAGGTGTTAATTGCTCTGATAAATGCCAAAGCTGGTTTTCGACTTTTTTAACACCGTACCAACCTTCTATCATAAAGTAGCGCGCTAAGACTCGCTTAACATTCCCATCTAAAATTGGATGATGCTGTCCAAGCGACAATGATAAAACAGCCCCGGCAGTAGAGCGCCCTATTCCCGGTAAATCCATTACTTCATCAAGCGTTTGCGGAAATTCACCTTGGTACTTGTCACGTACTATTTTAGCTGTTTTATGTAAGTTACGCGCACGAGCGTAATACCCTAAGCCAGTCCAGTGATGCAGTACTAAATCTTCATCAGCATCGGCTAAAGCAATAATATCTGGAAAGCTTTGCATGAATTTTTCAAAATATGGGATAACAGTAATAACTTGAGTTTGCTGGAGCATCACCTCAGACACCCACACTTTATAAGGTGTTTTACCCAACTGCCATGGAAGTGTTTTACGCCCATGAAGGTGATACCAATCAACGACTTGATTAGAAAACGAATTAGACTGTTCTTTATTTAAATCCAACATATTGTACTTTTACTGATGCTCAATGGCGGCTCAGTCTATTGTAGTTAATAAAAAGATCAAGCTATAGGGCGTGTAAAACCAGCTAATACTTGTGATTGCGGGCTCGGTCAGGGATAATATGCAACCATTTTTAAACACATTGTTTTTGTCAGGCCAATAATATGAGTGAATCAAGCAACACTAACCTTGAGCAAGCTAAGCAAGAAGGTAAATACATCCGCACCATTCGCAGTTTTGTAAAACGCGAAGGTCGATTAACCAAAGGCCAAGCCGCTGCAATCGAAAAATGCTGGCCAACAATGGGCCTAGAGCATAAAAACGGTATGCTTGATTTAAGCGAAGTTTTTGGCAACAACAATGATGTAGTAGTAGAAATTGGTTTTGGTATGGGTAAATCGCTTGTCGAAATGGCAACAAATGCCCCTCACCTAAACTTTATTGGTATTGAAGTACACCGCCCAGGCGTTGGTGCTTGTTTAATGGATGCCGATGAAGCAGGCATTACTAACTTGCGTATTTTTGAACACGATGCAGTTGAAGTACTTGCAGACTGTATACCTAATGAAAGCTTAACAACACTACAGTTGTTTTTCCCTGATCCTTGGCATAAAAAGCGTCATCATAAACGCCGTATCGTACAAACTGAGTTTGTTGAAAAACTAAGAGCCCAACTGAAAATGGGTGGCGTTTTTCATATGGCAACAGATTGGGAAAACTATGCAGAGCATATGCTCGAAGTAATGAATGTAGCTCCTGGTTTTAAAAACCAATCAGAAACAAACGATTATGTTCCACGTCCAGATTTGCGCCCGCTTACTAAGTTTGAGCAGCGCGGACATCGCCTAGGTCATGGCGTGTGGGATTTAATGTTTGAACGTACTGAGTAATTTGTAACTTTAAGCACTCACTTTTATTTTTAATAAAACTAAACATACTGTAAGGCAAAGCCATTTATGAGCGTACTAACCAACCCAAGTTTACTGTTACTTCGTAATAGCGAGGCACTAACGGGCAAATCTATCTTGGTGGTCAACTTTGTTCAAGATGGCTTTTTAACAGAGCTTAAAAAACTTAACCCGCAAAGCAAGGTAACTGCATTTAGCTACAACCATGCTAACGGTGAGTTTGCTAAAAACACCAAAGACGTTGAGATTTGTGTAAATCACACAATACCTGGTAACGGCTACGATTTAGTTATTCTTTACTATCCTAAATCAAAACCTGAGTTATTAATGGCGCTTGATAATATTCGATCTGCTATTACTGACGATGCCGAACTATTGGTGGTAGGTGAAAACAAAAGTGGTGTTAAATCAATTGAAAAGCAATTAGCTGGTAAAGCTGAGTTTAGTAACAAAATTGATTCAGCTAAGCACTGCGTTCTTTACTCATTTGCTGAGATTACCCAGCACCCTGATTTTGATATTACGACCTACCATAAAAAGTTTGTTGTTAATGTTGCCGACACCGAGTTTACAGCTATTAGTGTCCCAGGGGTTTTTAATCACGGTAGTTTAGATATGGGAACGAAAGTTCTACTCGAAAACGCACCGACAATTAAGCAAGGTAGGGTTCTCGACTTTGGTTGTGGCGCAGGTTTAATAGCAACCTTTTTAGGGCTGCATAATCCAGCAGTCGAGTTTGTGTGTAGTGATGTAAGTGCACTGGCAACTTACGCAACACAGCAGACTCTAAAGCTTAACAGCATCAAAGGCGAAGCGATATTAAGTGACGGTCTTAAAAGCATTACCGGTAAGTTTGATTTAATTATTAGCAATCCACCTTTTCATACAGGTATTGCAACCGACTACACAGTAGCAGAAACATTTTTAGCAAATGCAAAACAGCATTTAACTAAAGTAGGAAAGCTGAATATTGTTGCTAATAGCTTTTTAAAATACCCGCCTATTTTAGAAACGCAATTTGAAAGCTACCAAACGGTATTTAAAAATAACAAGTTTGCCGTATATAGCAGCTAGTATTATTTTAAAAAATGCTTGAGTGCAAACGCGCTCAAGCTAACCTTCGCATAAATATAAGAATTAATTTAGCTTTTTTCCTTCATTTTCTCCCGTCTTTGCTAAACTAAAACTCTAAATAATCAAAATTAATTCAGGCGATAACGAAATAATGCCTAAAAAAGTTCATCAAAGTAGCATTCGCAAAGCACTCATAAATTTAATTATGCTTATTACAGCTATTTGCTTGTCGCTATCTATTTCGATATCTACTTATTTAAGCGTAAAAGAGCAAAAGCAATTAATCATTAATAAACTCGTCATACTTTCTGAAATTGTAGCTTTTGATGCTGGTAAATCAGTAGTTGAAGATGATAGAAAAACAGAAGAAAAACGCCTCAAGTCATTTGAAAATATCCCCCTTGTAAAAAACATACATATTTATTCAATAGAAAAGGCATCTCAAAAACCTGTTTTTTTTATTAGCTTTAATGCAAAAAAAACACCTCCAGTACCACTAAGAATAGACAGTGTTGATGAGCTAAAAACGCCACGAATTACGAGCGATCATATTGAACTAACCCGCCCTATTTACGATAACGAAAAGTTGGTAGGTTATGTATATATGCGAGGGAGCCTCGAAAGTTTAGAGACTTATATTGAGAGAAAAATATTAATAGACGTGCTATTAACTCTATTAATTTTAATCGTTGTTTACTTTATTGCTATAAAAGTTCAACGACGTATAGCCAAGCCAATAGAACAGTTAAGCATGCTATTGCAGGATGTATCTAAAAATCATAACTATGATGCACGCGCGCCAATAACCGATGTAAAAGAAATAACCGCTCTTTCAAATAGTTTAAATATCATGCTTACACGTACCAAAAAGCAACTTGAGCGCCACGAAAAAGATAAACAAGAAATAAAACAACTAAACCAGAGCCTTGAAGAAAAAGTAAACCAGCGAACAATCGCTCTCAGAGAAGCAAATCAAGAGCTTTTATCAACCCTTGAGAGAATGCATCAGTACCAAACGCAAATTGTTGAAAACGAAAAAATGGCATCGCTTGGGCAAATGGTTGCTGGGGTTGCCCATGAAGTGAATACACCAATAGGGCTAGGTATTACAGGCTCTACATTACTTCGAGATAAACTGGCAGATATACAGCAAAGCTTTGACGATAAAAAACTTACCTCAAGCCATCTAAAACGCTTTATAGATGAAGGTATTGAAAACTTAGACTTAATTTATCGTAATCTAAATCGTGCCGCAGACCTGATATCTAACTTTAAAAAAGTGGCCGTTATTCAAGACGACGGTGTTAATACCTATATTAATGTACATAAATTAATAAGTGATGTTTTAACATCGATTCAATCTGAACTACTGCCTAAAAAGCCTGTCGTTATTATTAACTGTCCGACCGACTTGGCTATTCATAGTAAGTCTGAACCTCTGCAACAAGTGTTTCAGCAGTTGCTTATGAACTCTGTGATTCATGGATTTATAGGTAAAGAAAATAATGAAATTCGCTTTGACGTAGAACTGGTAGGGAAAAAATTAACAATAGTTTATTCTGACAATGGTCAAGGTGTTGATAAAAACATTAAAAATAGAATTTTTGATCCGTTTGTAACTTCAAAGCGCGGACAAGGCGCAAGCGGCTTAGGCATGCACTTGGTCTACAACCTAGTAACACAAGCACTTGGCGGAAGAGTTATGTTTGATCTTGAAGAAAAACACGGTGCTCGCTTTATAATTACTATTCCTTAAATAAAGATCACTAAAAAGTGCATATATTTAAAATTTATCCTTGAATTAGCATTTAATGACCTCATTAATGAGGCATGTGATAAGCGCGTAACATTATTTAATTGCATTAAATAAATATTACCAAGCGATTTATGAACTTTTTTATCTTTGCTGTATCACATACATTGATGAAAGGTTAGAAAGTGATATAGTTTTGCTTTGAATTAGTCTGATTATTTTAAGTACCTTGTTTGATTGAATGATGTATCAATTATTAAAGGAAAATGGCTTCGACTTTATGATTCAAATAGCTACATCCACGTATATATCAATTAAACAGTAGTTTTTGCACTGCCCTTTTTAGTAGACTTTGGACACCCTACTGTTTTATTTTTATCCAATTTGTTTTTTCCTTGTTAACAAATGGGTATAATCCTATAATCTCTAGTAATCGGTTATAAATTCGTCACCGGTTTTTTTATAAATAAAATATTCCAAAAGGTTAATTAATAATGCAAACGCCAGTCATTCTAATCGTAGAAGATGAAGACGTAACTCGACTGAACCTAGTTAGTTTATTTGAAGCTGAAGGGTACAAAGTTATTGAAGCCATTGATGGCGATGATATGCATGACAAGCTTACAAATAACGATGACGTTAATCTTGTAGTTATGGATATCAACCTTCCTGGTAAAAACGGTCTTATTTTAGCCCGTGAATTACGCCAAAAGCGTAAAGTAGGTCTTATATTCCTAACCGGTCGTGACAACGATGTTGACCGTATTTTAGGTCTTGAAATTGGCGCAGATGACTATGTTACTAAGCCATTCAACCCGCGTGAATTAACTATTAGAGCTCGCAACCTTATTACTCGTACTGCTTTAGGCGGTGAAGAGTCAGCACTAGAAACAAATGGTGTTATTACGTTTAACGGTTGGGAACTTGATGAGAATAGCCGCTGTCTTACTTCTCCAAATGGCGACGCTAAACGTTTACCAAAAGGTGAGTACAGAGCACTTCGTTTAATGCTTGATTCTCCAGGTCGTATTTTTAGTCGTGAGCAATTAATCAAGCACATGACAGGCCGTGAGCTTCGTGCAAATGACCGTACTGTTGATGTTACTATTCGTCGCATTCGTAAGCATTTTGAGAGTGATAACTCAACGTCAGAGTTAATCAGCACCATCCATGGTGAAGGTTACCGTTTCATTGGTAAAATTGACGCTTAATTAGAGCTAATTAGTTTTACTCTAATTGCTGTAAAAATAAATGAAGGGCTTTTTGTCCTTCATTTATTTTATCTGCTAAAACATCTAACCACTGCTTTAACACTTCATCAGATTCATCAATCGCACCATGCTCCATTATTTTGGCATGAAGCTGCACATCATTTAAACCTACCGAGCCAGCCGCACCTTTAAGTTTATGCGCTACTGATTCATACTCTTCTCTATCACCGGTATTTAATGAAGTAAGTAATTCTTGCTGATATTGTGGACTTAGCTTTTCAAATAACTGACTACTGCGTCTAAATACAACTAAGCCCATCGAATTTACAAAGTCTTCTATTGTTTCAATATCTAATAAGTGTGCATCAATGCCCTCTAGCGCTTCTTCACTTACTTTTAGCTGTGGCTCTGTGCATTCACTTTGCTTAATGCCAAATAAGTCAGCCAGCATTTTATCAAGCTTAACTGTGTTAATTGGCTTGGCCAACGCACCTTGTATTGATATACCTTCAAGCTCTTTTTCAGCACTGCGTACATTGGCAGTTAAAGCAACAATAGGTAATTTATCGAAGTGGCTATCTGAGCGTATTTGTTTAGCAACCACGTCACCGTTTATATCTGGCAATTGCATATCGAGTAGTACTAAATCTAAGTCATCTTCGGTTTCGACAAACGAGAGCGCATCTTCACCGGTTTCAGCCCATAACACTTCATGCCCGCGTTGCTCTAATAGGTTTGTAGCAATTTCGGCGTTCAGAGGCACATCTTCTACTAGCAGAATATACAAACCACGGCCAACATAACTTTGCTCTGTTGGTGCAACACATAAACTAAGCGGTATTTGCACTGTAAAACAACTTCCTTCGCCTTCAGTACTATTTACCGTAATTATCCCTTTCATTGCACTTACAAGTGCTTTAGTTACAGCTAAACCAATACCGGAGCCTATCGCGTTAGTGCCTTTTAAATCCGGCGCTTTGTAATACATATCAAATATATGGGCAAGTTGCTCTGGTGGAATACCTTGACCGGTATCTAGTACCTTAATAACTAACCATGGGCCTTCTACGCGATTTTCTCTGCTGCATTCGAGTGTTACTTTGCCTTGCTGAGTAAACTTAACGGCGTTGTTAATTAAGTTCCAAACAACTTGGCGTAATCGAGTCGGATCGAGCTGCGCGTAAACATCAAGTATGCCATTGCGCTTAATATCAAACTCAAGCTCTTTTTGCTCTGCTATTAAGCCTGCAAAATTAACTACATCGTTTATAAAGTCTGACACATTAATAGAATTGGTTGCTATATCGAGCTGATCTCTATCTATTTTATCTAAATCTATAATATCGTTAAAAATATTACCGAGTGTTTCAGCACTCGAAAAAATAGTATTGCCCCAACTACGCTGCTGCTTATTAAGCTCTGTATCTAATAACATACGCGTTAAACCAACAATGCCATTTAAAGGAGTACGTAGTTCATGGCTCAGCGTAGCAATAAACTTACCTTTGTCTTTATAGGCAGTTTCGAGTGCTTGTGCAGCTTCTTTACGGCTAGTGATATCACGTCCAAAACCCAGTAAACCAATGTAGTCACCGTCATCATTTATAAAAGGTAATTTACGCAGCTCAAACCAACGTGTTTCACCATTTACTTCATAGCCTACATCTATAGTTAGTGCTTTATGGCTTTGCTCTACTTCTTTATCGGTTGCCAAAACTTCAGCTAAAAAATGACTCGGGAATATCTGCTCAACCGTTTTTCCTATTAACTCACTACTTGATTTTCCCATTACCTCTTCAAACATTTTATTACAGCCAGCAAATACACCGTTGTTATCGCGGTAATAAAATAAATCGGGAGATGAATCAACGATTGAGCGTTGCAACATACTTTGTTGGGCAAGTTCTTGTTGTGTTTTTTTACGCTCAGCAATTTCTCGGCGCAGCTCTTCAATAGCGCGATGCTTGGCATGAAATGCCATTTTACGCTCATCAATTTCAATATTTAAACGACTAATGTTGTCTTTTAGGGTTTGGTTTAAGAGCTTCTCCTGCTTGGTTGCGCTATCTAAATAAGCATACGAGGCATCTAATTGACGTATTGAATTAAGTAATACACTTATAATTAAAGGAGAAACCACAGCCGTAAAAAACACCACAGCCAAAATATCAACAAGGTGTAATTCGCCTATCGCAACATAATAAAACATGCTCGATAAAATAAGAGATACAGTTAAAAATAAAGTGTAACAAATAGCTGCGGTTTTAAATTCACCAAATCGCGTTATTGAGCTGGAAAGTACCCGAGCCCAAGGGCTCAAAGAATAATCGGTCATACGTAATTTTATCTCTTAGCTGTGTGCTTAAATATAAAGAAGGCAATGCGCATGTATAAACATACCATTTTCCCAGATTTTAGCATTTTTCTCCTACCACTACCCATGTTGTGCGATAAAAACAGAATTTTTCATGTTTGATTTTGCTCATCTCTTAAACTCATCATTTCAGCAATAAATTATTTAGTGTAAAATGCCCCGCTTTATTATCTCCAAAATACGAGTAGCGCACATGCAAACCAATATGCCAGATATAGCAGACACTGCACCCGCTTTACAAACAGGTAAATTAGACTGGGTTGGCATGGGCGAAATCGAACTGCCATTTATTTTTGAGTCACGAGACTTATCTCCAGTTACAGTAAATGCCAAAGCTCGTGCATTTGTAAATTTGCATAAAGAAGATGCCAAAGGCATTCATATGTCACGTCTATTTTTAGCACTTGACCTGCTTTCAACTGAGCAGCAAGTCAATCCGCAAACAATAGCGCAAGCACTCGATACCTTTATAACTAGCCACGAAGGGCTGAGCGATAAAGCACAAATTGAATTTAAATTTGAACTACCGCTACGCCGTAAGTCACTATTAAGTGGTAAAGCAGGCTGGAAAAGCTACCCAGTTGTACTTACCAGTACAATTGAAAATAACATTATTAGCTACGAGCTAACCGTAGATGTTACCTATTCTTCAACATGCCCTTGCTCTGCAGCACTTGCACGCCAGCTTATACAAAACGCGTTTAACGAAAAGTTTAACCAAGAAACCTTAAGCCAAAAAGATGTGCACGAATGGCTAGGCACTACTCAAGGCATAGTAGCTACACCTCACTCGCAGCGCTCTATTGCCAACGTAAAAGTAAAGCTTGATAGCAATATTCAAGAATTTGACGTAGTGACTCTAATAAATACCCTCGAAGCTGAACTTAAAACGCCTGTACAAGCGGCAGTAAAACGCGAAGACGAGCAAGAATTTGCCCGTTTAAATGGTCAAAATCTTATGTTTTGTGAAGATGCAGCGCGTAAAATTAAAGCTTTATTAGAAACAGATAATTACAGCGATTACTGGCTGCAAATAAACCATTATGAATCACTCCATGCACACGATGCTGTAGCTATTGCGGTTAAAGGTATTAAAGGTGGATACAAAGCTTAATAGCTACATAGTTTTAGCTTTTATAAACAGTTGGTAATTATTTTATAACTCATACTTTTTAGGCACGTAAATTGCTTTATTTGAGCAGTGTCAATTTGTTGTTATGGAGTTACCGTATGGAATTCGCTTTATTATTAATTCTAGTATTAGTTGTCGGGGCTTCTGTTGTTGCGTCAAAATTTAATGACGATGGCGGAAACCCGTATCCTTTTACCCGCAAGCAAACTGTTTTTACGCAGGTTGAGGGCGCTTTTTTAAATCTTCTCGAGCGTGCTGTAGGCGATCAATATAAAATTGTTAGTCGCGTTAAGCTAATTGACGTTATTGACTGTAAGCAAGGTCTTTCTATTAAATCTAAACGTGCTGCTTTAGCTAAAGCTAAAAATAAGCAACTCGACTTTGTATTAATCGATAAAGAAAAACTAACTATTGTTGCGGCCGTTGACCTAGTTAACAATGCCAATAAAGATGGCCACAAAGCTCAACGCGACTGGTTTGTAAACGGTGCACTAGAGTCTGCGGGCATTCCACATATTCGTATGAAAGTTAAATCGGGCTACCGTCCATCAGAAGTGCGCGATGCAATTCTGTTTAAACTTGGTAAGCCTGCAGCAACACAAACGCAGCGTCCTGTTCGTAATCGCTCACACAAGCCAGCGGTACTTTCACCTTCTCAAGCCAAAGCACAAACAACTGCTTTAGCTGAAATTTAAAAACCAAATTAAATACTCTCCTAAAAAGTATTTAAAGCGAGCTTATAAACAAGCTCGCTTTTTTGTTTTTTATTGCTAACTTCACGTATAATCAAGTGATTCAAACTCAGGAATTAAACATTATGAATGTTGGTATTATTGGCGCAATGGAGCCAGAAGTTAAAATTTTACGTGAAGCGATGCAAAACCCACAAATTTTAACTAAAGCAGGTTTCACTTTTTATACTGGTGAATTGGCTGGTAACACAGTAACACTTGTTCAATCTGGTATTGGTAAAGTAGCATCAACAATTGCAACTACCTTACTGATTGATAACTTCAAACCTGATTGCGTAATTAACACAGGCTCTGCCGGTGGATTCGATCCTTCTCTAAGTGTTGGCGACGTAGTAATTTCGTCAGAAGTACGTCATCACGATGTAGATGTTACTGCTTTTGGCTACGAAATTGGCCAAGTACCACAAATGCCAGCAGGCTTTACAGCTCACCCTAAATTAGTTGAAGCAGCACAACAAACAATCGAACAAATCAGTGATGTTAAAACACTTGTTGGCTTAATTTGTACTGGTGACACATTTATGTGTGACCCTGTGCGTATCGATAAAGCACGCAGTGATTTTCCTACAATGCTTGCCGTTGAAATGGAAGGCGCTTCAATTGCACAAACGTGTTTTACGCTTAACACACCATTTGTTGTAATTCGCTCAATGTCTGATATTGCAGGTAAAGAGTCACCACAATCGTTTGAAGAATACCTAGAAACAGCATCAATCAACTCATCTAAAATGGTTGTCGCACTTTTAGAAAAGCTAACTGCAGTGTCTCTGTAAATGCTTAGCAATATTGTTCAAAATCACTTGGACTTTATTGCCTTCATACTAGCGCTCCTTGCTGAGCGCTTTATTCCCCTTATTAGCTGGTATCATCCTAATACAGCGCTAAATGCTGTTTTTGGTGCTATTGGCAAGCGCATATACAAAAGCAAAGAACCTAAAAGCTATCAATATTTGGCAGCTATACTCGCAAGCACGCTCATTTTAAGTGTCATTCTCATTATTGTAGTGTTACTACTCGAGTTTGCTTTTTATCCTGAATTACTCGCTGGCCTTATTTTATACTTATGCTTAGAAAGTAAGAGTATTGATAAAAAAGCACTTCGCATTGCAAAGCTAACTAAACAAAATCAAAAATCGACAGCACGCGAATTACTAAAACCACTGCTTGCCCGTGAAGTTAATAGGCTTTCATCTCCTGGTATTATCAAAGCATTAATTGAAAGCTTAATACTGCGCACTGCTCGATACTATTTCGTAGTTATATTTATATTTTTAGCCTTTGGCCCTATTGCGGCCCTCGCCTATCGATTACTTACTTTAATACAACAAGCCTGGCGTAGTGACATATCCCCAAATAGCTACTTTTTAAAACCGCTTAAAACTCTGTTGTTTATTATTGAGTATATTCCAATGCGCTTACTCGCTTTAACTATTGCAGCAAGTAGAGCGAGCAAACAAAGCATGCACTACATAAAGCATTATGGTAGACATTTTTATCAAACAAATACAGGTTGGCTACTAAGCACATGCTCTGCATCACTTGGCGTGCAGCTGGGCGGGCCTGCAGTTTATTTAGGTACTCGCTTTAATAAAATGCGTATAGGTACTGATAGACTACCTACACCCGAGGATGTACCTGTAATAATTAATAGATTAAATCAGGCGCGTGTATTTTGGTTGTTAGTAATTGTAAGTATTAAAATATTAAAAGTGATTTAGTGACTATTTAGTGACTACCTCGTAACTATTTACAGACCCCAAAATACGAGCACAAAAAAACCAGCCTAGGCTGGTTTTTTAGTTTTCAAACGGTATTTAAGCTACAGTGATGTTTGCAAACTTACGTTTACCTACTTGGTAAATAGCCGTTGTACCTTTTGCTATTTCAAGTTTGGTGTCAGTGATTTTATCTTCACCGTTAAGTTTAACAGCGCCTTGCTTAATCATACGCATTGCTTCTGATGTACTTACTACTAAGTTTGCTTCTTTAAGTAAGTTAGCAATTAAAATAGTGTCTTCTGCGATAGTGACTGTTAGCTCTGGGATTTCATCTGGTAGCGCTTTTTTCTGAAAACGCTGGATAAAATCGTCATGTGCACCTTGTGCATCAGCTTCACTATGAAAACGAGCAATTAACTCTTTAGCTAGTTCTATTTTAATATCGCGCGGGTTAGTACCTTGCTCAACACGTTCTTTTTGAGCTGCAATTTCTTCAATAGAAAGCGCGCTCAATAAATCGTAATAACGCCACATTAGCACATCACTAATCGACATTATTTTACCAAACATATCGTTTGGCGCATCAGTAATACCAATGTAGTTACCAAGCGACTTAGACATTTTTTGAACGCCGTCAGTACCTTCAAGTAATGGCATCATTAATACTGTTTGCGGCTTTTGGCCTTCAACTTTTTGTAGCTCACGACCCATTAGCAAGTTAAAGCGCTGATCAGTACCGCCTAGTTCAACATCTGACTCTAGTGCAACCGAATCCCAACCTTGTACCAGTGGATATAAAAACTCGTGAATTGCAATTGGTTGACCGCTGCCGTAACGCTTTTTAAAGTCATCACGTTCAAGCATGCGCGCTACTGTTTGGTTAGCAGCAAGTTTTATCATACCTGCAGCGCCTAACTTTTCCATCCAAGTAGAGTTAAATGCAACAGTGGTTTTAGCAGGATCTAGAATTTTGAATACTTGTTCTTTATATGTTTCGGCATTGGCTAGTACGTCTTCGCGAGTAAGTGGTTTACGCGTTACGTTTTTACCTGTTGGGTCACCAATCATGCCAGTAAAGTCACCAATTAAGAAAATAACCTCATGACCTAAATCCTGAAAGGTTTTCATTTTATTAATTAGTACAGTGTGCCCTAAATGTAAATCAGGGGCTGTAGGATCAAAGCCAGCTTTTATTTTTAGCTTTTTGCCCGACTTTAGTTTTTCAACTAGTTCGTCTTCAATTAATATTTCTTCTGCACCGCGTTTTATCTCTGCTAGAGCGGTTTGTAAATCCACTTTGTGTTACTCCAAAATTCTGCCTACGAAGGGGCGGACTAGTTACTTGTAATCACGGTTTAATATAGGTTTAAACCGAATATATATATGTAGCTAACATAACAAATTTCTACCTAATTAAAATAACTTTTTAAGTTATTAATGCAACTAAACAAAATGAATTGAGTCTTAGTTAGATAGGACGTTAAAAAAGGCTTCCTAACCCTGATTTTAGCGTAGTTTAAGGTTAGTTTAAATCTACAAAGCACTAGTATTCGTACATTATTAAGTATATCCTGCAATATTATGTATTTATTATCTTGACAGCAGAAAAAGGCACGTTATGGTTCACGTGGTTAACACTCTCCCAAAAAAACACAAATTGCTTATTTTAGGTTTAGTTTCTGCTATTGCCGGCTTGGCATTTCTTCCTTCTGAAAAAGCGACTGCTTCTAAAGACAATAATGCAGATGCATTAGAGATAGGCAAGCGCTATGAGTTACAAGTTAAAGTTGATGACAACGAAAAATTAACTGAGTTAAATTCAGAGCAAGCAGCAGAAAAGTTACCAGAATACGACTTTGTCGATCATAAAGTTAAAAATGGCGACAATTTAGCAATTATCTTCAAACGTGCTGGTTTTTCAGCTCAAACGCTCCATAAACTAATTAACACTAACGCAGAAACGCGCAAGCTAACTAAAATTCACCCTGCTGAAATACTTAGCTTTGCGACAGCTGAAGATGGCTCTTTGGCTCAACTGCGCTATGTGATTTCAAAAACCGATACTTTATTTGTTACCTTAAATGAAGAAGGTAACTACGATACAGCTATTGATAGTAAAGAAATTGAAACGCTAACCAAAACCGCTGGCGGCGAAATATCTAACAACTTTTGGACTTCAGCAATAGCGGCTGGTTTAAGCGAACGTCAAATAATGAACTTTGCTGACATATTTGGTTGGGATGTTGATTTTGCAAACGACATTCGTAAAGGCGATGTGTTTGGCTTAATTTATGAGTCTCATTATGTTGATGGCGAGTTTATTGGTACCGGTAAAATTATTGCCGCTGAATTTGTAAACCAAGGTCAGCGCTTTGCAGCGATTCGCCATACCGACGGCAATTTTTATACGCCTGAAGGGCGTAGCATGAAAAAAGCATTTTTACGTGCACCTGTAAGCTTTAAGTATATTAGTTCGAGCTTTAATCCTCGTCGCTTACACCCAGTTACTGGGCAAGTTAGAGCGCACCGTGGTATCGACTTTGCGGCACGCACTGGCACACCGGTGGTTGCATCAGGGAACGGTAAGGTAGTTAAAGCGGGTTACAGCAAGTACAACGGTAACTACGTCTTTATTAGCCATGGCACACAATATGTAACTAAGTACTTACACCTAAATAAGAAACTAGTTAAAACGGGCCAAAAAGTTAAACAGGGCCAACAAATTGGTACTGTAGGTTCTACGGGTCGTGTTACTGGCGCGCATTTACACTATGAATTTTTAGTAAATGGCGTTCACCGTAATCCTAAAACAGTAAAACTTCCTAAGTCAGAGCCATTACCTCGCTCAGAACTTGCTAAGTTTAAACCTATTGCAGATAATTTTATTGCCCAACTTGAGCGCAATCGCGAGCTACAGTTAGCACTTAAATAAAGTTTATTAATAAACATTAAAAAAGCCTTTGCAGGTTAAACCTGCAAAGGCTTTTTTGTGTACGCTAAAAAACATTAGTACATTAATACATAAATGAGCTGAATAACTAAAGACACCATCACTAATGGCCAAATATATTTGCTGTATTTGGTTGCACCGTTGAGCCCTATTTTACTTTGATATTTTTCAAGCAATGGAATAAGTATCGCTAGCGCGACAAACAAACCAATTAAAATAACGAATATATTCATATCAATGCCCTTCTTATGGTAGCTCATGGCCTTTAGCGCTTACATAAAGTGCATACCAATGCTCACGAGTTAGCTGTACGTTTACAGCATCACAAGAGGCTTTAATACGCTTGGCATTAGTTGTTCCAATAATCGGCTGAATAGATGCGGGATGGCGCAGTAACCATGCAATGACTATAGCCTCAGCAGACGTATCATAAAGTGCAGCCAGCTTATTAACTAAAAGACTGGTGTTTATATCAGCCTGCGATGCGTTTGATAAATCACTGCCGCTGTATAATCCTTGGCATAAACTGCCCCAGCTTTGAATTTGAATTTCAAAATGGCGACAGTACTCAATACTACCGGGCGTAAAATTAAGATCCTTACCGTCACTGTTACCGGCATATACACCTTCATCAACAAACTGATGTTTTTGTAAACTAGCCTCAATTTGATTAGCCACAATCGGCATATCAAGTGCATGCTGTAAAAAATTCATTTGATGTTGCTGCATATTCGATACTGCAAAATTGCGCACTTTACCGCTTTCTTTTAAGCAACTAAATATGCGAGCAATTTCGTTAGCTTCCATGAGTGGATCAGGACGATGTAGCATAAGTACGTCTAAATAGTCTGTATTTAATCGCTTCAAGGATGCTTCAACTGATTGCTCAATCCACTTTGATGAAAAATCATAGCGCTTTGGCCCTAAGTCATCTTCAAAACGAATCCCACACTTAGATTGAATATACATGTGCTCTCTAAGCTCTGGTCGCTCGCTTAATGCTTTACCAAAAACCTGCTCCGCTTTACCAAAAGTATAAATATCAGCATGGTCAAAAAAGTTAATGCCACCTTCAATAGCGTTATCTATGCATTCATGAGTTTGCTTAACATGTGCATCAGTGATTGCGTCTTTATTCCAACCGCCTCCCAGACCCATGCATCCGAATACAAGTTTACTAACATGAGGTAAGTGCTTTGCTAAAGGTGTGTGAAGCATGATAACTATCCTTAAAATTTTGAAGAGCTGTTACTGTAAACAAAAAGCGCTGAACAAGAAACCATTTAGCGGTGAACAAATTAAGAACAAAAAAAAGCGCAGTAAACTGCGCTAAATCATTTATTAACTACCACGTTAATTATTAGCCAACAAGTGCTAATAAAATACCCGCAGCAACTGCACTACCAAGTACACCCGCTACGTTGGGTCCCATAGCATGCATAAGTAAAAAGTTATGTGGGTTGCTTTCAAGGCCAACTTTATTAACTACTCGTGCCGCCATTGGCACAGCCGATACACCTGCTGCCCCAATTAATGGGTTTATAGGTGTTTTAGATATGCGGTTAAGTCCTTTTGCCATAAATACGCCAGATGCAGTACCAATTGCAAAAGCCAGTGCGCCAAGCACTAAAATACCAATCGTCTCAACAGTTAAAAACTTATCTGCAGCAAGCTTTGAACCTACAGCTAAACCTAAAAATATAGTTGTAACATTGATGATTTCGTTTTGAGCACTGTTACTTAATCTATCAACAACACCCGACTCTCGCATTAAGTTACCTAAACAAAACATACCTACAAGCGGTATAGCAGCCGGTAAAAACATAGCCGTTAAGCTAAGCACCATAAGAGGGAAAATAATCTTTTCCTTTTTAGATACTTTGCGAAGCTCTGGCATCTTAATTTTACGTTCTTCTGGGGTTGTTAACGCACGCATAATTGGCGGTTGAATAATTGGTACAAGAGCCATGTATGAATATGCGGCTACCGCTATTGCACCAAGTAAATCAGGTGCCAGTTTTGATGCTAAAAATATTGCTGTTGGCCCATCGGCACCACCAATAATGGCAATAGCTGATGCATCCTGTAGGGTAAACTCAAAACCTGGTACATAATTTAATAATATTGCGCCAAACAAAGTAGCAAAAATACCAAACTGTGCAGCCGCACCTAATAACAACATACGTGGGTTTGCAATAAGCGCGCTAAAGTCGGTCAGCGCCCCTACTCCCATAAATATTAATAACGGAAAAATCCCCGTATCAATACCCACGTAATAAACGTAATACAAAAGCCCACCTGGGTCTGACAAACCTGCCACTGGTACATTTGTTAAAATTGCACCAAAACCAATAGGTAGTAATAATAGTGGTTCAAAGCCTTTAGCTATCGCTAAAAACAGTAATAAACACCCTACCGCAATCATAATTAATGATGGGATTGTAAAGTTAGCAATGCCTGTCGCATTCCAGAGGTTTAAAATACCTTCCATCCTCTATTTACTCCTAAGCTAATGCAATCATAGCGTCGCCGGTAGTTACAGCATCGCCTTCACCAACCAACACTTCGGCAATAGTTCCGGTATGCATTGCGCGTATTTCAGTTTCCATTTTCATGGCTTCCATAATAATCACTACATCACCTTCATTAACAACTTGCCCAGCTTTTACTTTAATTTTAAAAATATTACCTGCTAACGGTGCATTAAGTGTTTCACCTGATGCAACTGAAGCAGACTGAGGAATGTGCTCAGAGTCTTTTAATGTTACTTCTTTTAGCTCACCACCTTGCGCCACTACTACGTCGTAAACTTTACCATCTACTTTTACGCTGTATTGCTCAGCTTTAACGCTGTTATTATTTGATCCTGATTTTGGTGCTGCCTTATTGCTCTTATCTTCAACGGTAGGAATAGGCTCAAATGCATCAGGGTTATTACGATTTTTAATAAATTTCAAACCAACCTGCGGAAATAATGCATAAGTTAGTACGTCATCAATTTGCTCATCAGCAAGTGTTAAACCTTGCTCTTGTGCTTCTTTTAATAATTCAGCTTCAAGCGTTGCAAGCTCTGGTGCAATGTTATCTGCAGGGCGACAAGTAATAACCTCTGCTCCATCAAGCACACGCTCTTGTAGCTCTTTATTCATTGGTGCTGGTGTTAAGCCATATTCACCTTTTAATACGCCAGCAGTTTCTTTAGTAATTGTTTTATAACGCTCACCGGTTAGCACGTTAAGTACTGCTTGAGTGCCTACAATTTGCGACGTGGGTGTTACTAAAGGTAAAAAACCAAGATCTTCACGTACCCGTGGGATCTCAAGCAAAACTTCATTAAGCTTATCTGCCGCGCCTTGCTCTTTAAGTTGGTTTTCCATGTTTGTAAGCATGCCACCAGGTACTTGAGCTAGTAAAATACGACCATCAACCCCTTTTAAGCTACCTTCAAATGCCGCATATTTTTTACGTACATCTCTAAAGTAAGCAGCAATTTCTTCTAGATGATTTAAATCAAGGTCAGTATCGCGCTCAGTTCCTTCAACTATCGATACAATAGTTTCAGTTGCTGTGTGTCCGTAAGTCATACTCATAGATGAAATAGCGGTATCAAGCATATCAATGCCTGCATCAATCGCTTTTTGATAAGTCGCAGTACTTAAACCAGTTGTAGCGTGGCACTGCATAGCAATAGGAACCGACACGGTTTCCTTAAGTGCTTTAATTAGTTTTTCAGCATCGTACGGCTTTAATAAACCCGCCATATCTTTAATACAAATTGAGTGACAGCCTAAATCTTCTAATTGCTTAGCAAGAGTCAGCCACATATCAAGCGTATGAACAGGACTTACCGTGTACGAAATAGTACCTTGAGCATGTGCGCCTACTTTTATAGCCGCTTTAATCGCTGTTTCTAGGTTACGTACATCGTTCATTGCATCGAAAATACGAAATACGTCAACGCCATTTTTATGTGCGCGTTCTACAAACTTTTCAACTACATCATCAGCGTAATGGCGGTAGCCTAATAGGTTTTGACCGCGTAATAGCATTTGCTGTTTAGTATTAGGCATCGCTTTTTTAAGCGCGCGAATACGCTCCCAAGGATCTTCGCCTAAATAACGAATACACGAATCAAATGTAGCACCGCCCCACGATTCAATAGACCAATAACCTGCATCATCTAGCTTGCTAGCAATAGGTAGCATATCGTCTAGGCGCATACGTGTTGCGAGCAATGATTGGTGCGCATCGCGTAATACCAATTCTGTTAATTTTAATTTAGCCATGTGTGTGCCCCTTATTTATTATTTGATTTGTACTGAGCAATGGCAGCACTAATAGCAGCGATGTGCTCATTAGGCACACCTTGAGATTTAAAAGACGGTGATTTAGCTGGTGATGCCTCTGGTTCGCTATAGCGCGTCACCAAATTAGACATAAGCGTTACTGCACCAATTAATATCGACAGAAATACAAACACCCCAACCATACCAGTTAGCATTAAGCTACCAGCCGTTGTGAGTAGAGCACCTATATCCATTTTTCTCCCCCTTGAAACCCATATCGAAAATAAAAAATCGATTTAATTAAATATTTATTCACTGGATAATAACAAAACTAGTCGCTTTGTCTACATCTTGTAAATTGGTAAAACCAATTAAACTATAAACAACATAACACTCAACAAATTTACATGCCATAACCCAGCAATCATGGGCCCTACAATACATACAGAAAATAACGACTATAGCTAATAGTTATATGGAAGTTGTTAATTAACTATTCAACTTAATAAAAATAACCGCCAAATTTTATAATAAGTACAAAAACACACACCAATTGTTAATTGGTCTTACCAAAAAGATTATTTTTAGTGAATATTTACCGGTAACTTGTAACAGTGTGAATAACTTACATAACAAAGCGTAAAAATTACTAACTAACTAATAACTAAAAACACAGTTAAAAACCATAACCATTTGATATAAAACAAAAATAAACTTTGGCATATAACTGGCATTAGTTATTGTGAGCAAATTTGATAACCAAGGAGAAAACAATGTTACGCTGGACAATTACATTTTTAGTTATTGCTTTAATCGCTGCAGTGTTAGGTTTTGGTGGCATCGCAGGTGCCGCAGCTGGTATAGCAAAAATTATATTTTTTATATTTTTAGTACTTTTAGTGATCTCATTAGTTTCAGGTGCACTACGTGGTAAATCACCCAGGTAGATAAAGCATTCAACTAACAAACACTAAAATTTAATTAACACTTACAAGGAATTACATTATGAATTCAACAACTGTAAAAGCAGCACTAATCGGTCTATTCGCAAGTTTCTTTATCATGGGTTGTGAAGACAATCATGCAGAAGACGCAGGCGAACGTATTGACGAAGCAGTAACTGACGTGCAAAACAAAGTAGAAGATGCATGTGAAAATGTTAAAGAAGGCGTAAACGCTGAAGAAACTAACTGTTAATTCTTCTTGTATCGCTAAAAAACGGCCTTAGGGCCGTTTTTTTGTGTCTGTAATAAAATCACTGACTATAAAGCTGCTCATTTAGCGGTTAGCTTGTTAAAATAAAAAAAACGATATTTAAAGCAAGGCAATATGGCATTTACAACAACCTACACACTAGATAAACCTTACTTTTACGAGTGCTTTGACGAGTCACTCCCCTACAGTAAGCGCGCCAAACCTAAGTACTTTTTACTTGTACTCCTCGTTGCGCTTGGTTTATTTGGCATTTATGTTTTAAACGATCATTACTTAGGATCGTTTATGATCATGCTAGGTGTACTAGAGTGCGTCGCTTTTTACTATCGCAGACCTTGGTGGGTAACCAGACAAATGCTCAGCAGAGCGTCAGGCTCTGAGGTAACACTTACCTTTGATGAAGAAGGCATTAAGTCGGCTAATCATTACAAAAGTTTTGAGCTAACTTGGCAAAACATAAGCGAAGTAATAGATACTCAGCAAGGTATTATTATTAAAAATAAAAGCGGAATGCAGTACATTTCAAAACAAATACTAACCCCTGAAATACTCGCTTTTATAAACAAAAAAGCCACTCAGTGAGTGGCTTTTAGTCTAGTTGAGCTAATTACTCAACTACGTATACGTGTTGATTAAGCATTGCCCGGATTAGGGTTCGACTTTTCAGCTTGTATGCGCATGTAAATCTCTTCACGATGCACTGATACGTCTTTTGGTGCATTAACACCGATTCGAACTTGATTTCCTTTAACACCTAGAACAGTAACTGTTACTTCGTCACCAATCATTAGGGTTTCACCTACTCTACGAGTTAGTATTAGCATTCTCTTGCTCCCATGTTCCAATAAAAATTATAAGATTCCGCTTAAACATACTAATGAAAATTAGACTGAAAAGTAAGTAAAAACTCTCAATCTATCCATTTTCTGTTAAAAATGCTTTGTGTAATGCACGAACTGCCAACTCTAGGTACTTTTCATCTATTAAAACTGAAATTTTAATCTCAGAAGTCGAGACTAAAACTACATTAATATTTTCCTGCGCTAATGCATCAAAAAATAAACTTGCTACACCAGAATGCGATTTCATACCCATTCCAACAGCAGAAACTTTAGCTACTGTTGGTAATCCGCTTATATTTTGAGCACTGAGTTGAGCTTGATCTTCGCTCAATAATTCAAGTGCTTGCAGATAATCATTCGAGTGCACAGTAAAAGCATAGTCTATTTTTTCAAAGATATGATTAACTTGATTAATCATATCTATTTCGATGCCATTATCAGCAAAAAGTTTCAATATTTTTGAAAGATATTGCGTACCGCTTGGCACACCATCTACTTTAATTAAACATTCGTCACGATTAAACGCAATCCCCGATACCACCTTGCTTGGCATATCGTTCTCCTCAAAACTTATTAATGTGCCTTCATCAGGATTAAAACTAGAAAGCACCCTAAGTGGCACATTGTGTCTACCTGCAGCTTCTACCGAGCGAATATGCAAAACTTTTGCGCCTAAACTTGCCAGTTCTAGCATTTCGGCAAAAGTAACTTGGCTCATTCTGCGCGCGTTAGGTTCAACACGAGGATCTGTAGTATATACGCCATCAACGTCTGTATAGATCTGGCATTCGTCGGCTTTTATAGCCGCTGCTATTTCTACAGCCGATGTATCGGTGCCGCCGCGTCCAAGCGTTGTAATATTGCCCTCAACGTCACGCCCCTGAAAGCCAGCAATAATAGCAATGCGGTTATGCTCAAGCTCATGCTTTAAACGTGTAGCGGCAACGTCTTCAATACGGGCTTTACCAAACATATTGTCGGTTAGAATATTGACTTGATCGGCTAATAAGCTTACAGCTGAATGACCACGTTTGATAATAGCCATAGCAAGCAGTGATACAGAAACCTGCTCTCCGGTGCTAATAAGTACATCTAGTTCACGGCTACTCGGGCGAGTATCAATTTGTTTGGCGAGGTTAATTAAGCGGTTGGTTTCTCCCGATATAGCAGAGAGAACCACAACCACTTGATGTCCTTGTTGTCTGGTTTTAACAACAAGGTCGGCGACCGCTTCAATTCGCTCTATTGAGCCGACCGAAGTGCCACCGAATTTTTGAACAATAAGCGCCACTTAGGCTTAAGTACGCTCAGTTAACCAAGCTGTAACGCTATCTAGTGCAGCAGCAAGATTTTGTGGCTCACTACCACCAGCTTGTGCCATATCTGGACGACCGCCACCTTTACCACCTACTTGACCTGCCATATGGTTAACTAACTCACCGGCTTTTACTTTACCTGTTAAGTCTTTAGTTACACCGGCAATTAGGCTTACTTTGTCGCCACTGGCAACACCCAGTGCAATAACACCTGAGCCAATCTTGTTTTTAAGGTCATCAACCATACCGCGAAGCGCTTTAGATTCAGTACCTTCAACGTTTGCTACAAGTAGCTTAACGCCATTAATTTCAACAATCGAATCAAGTAAAGACGCGCCCGCTGCACTTGCTAGCTTATCGCTAAGCTGTGCAATTTGCTTTTCAAGGCCTTTAGATTTTTCAAGCAACGCAGTTACTTTTTCAAGTACCGATGCGCTATCGCCTTTAACTAAAGCTGCAACATCGCTAAGTTGTTGCTCTTGCTCGCTAACGTACGCTACAGCATCTGCACCAGTTACGGCCTCAATACGGCGAACACCTGCGGCAATACCGCTTTCAGATACAATTTTGAATAAACCAATATCGCCAGCGCGCTCAACGTGAGTACCACCACAAAGCTCAATAGAGTAGTCGCCAATAGTAACTACACGTACTTCGTCATCGTACTTTTCGCCAAACAATGCCATAGCACCTTTCGCTTTAGCATCATCAATAGCCATAAGCTCAGTATTAAGTGCAAAGTTACGACGAATTTCGTCATTAACTACACGCTCAATTTCACGTAGCTCATCTTTAGTAACCGCTTCAAAATGCGAAAAGTCAAAACGTAAACGATCAGGCTGAACAAGCGAGCCTTTTTGGCCTACATGGTCACCTAATAATTGGCGTAATGCTTCGTGTAAAATATGCGTAGCTGTGTGGTTTTTCTTAATGCTGTCGCGGCGCGTATCATCAATAGTTGCGTCAACTTTGTCATTAACACCAATACGGCCTTGTACAGTACCGTGGTGAGCAAAAGCATTACCAAGCTTAGTGGTATTAGTAACATTAAATTCGCCACCAGCAACTGTAATAGTACCCGTGTCACCCGTTTGACCGCCTGATTCAGCGTAAAACGGTGTGCGGTCTAGTACTACAATACCTTGTTGACCATCTTCTAATAACTGAACAGCTTCGCCACCGGCAAAAATTTCAATAACGGTCGCGCTGTAATGTGTACTGTCGTAACCTTTAAAATCAGTGTGTTTATCTGATTTTAATTGGTCATTGTAATCTGCACCAAATTTACCTGCTTGCTGCGCTGTTTTACGTTGTACAGCCATACACTCTTCAAAGCCTCGATGATCAATTGTCATCTGGCGCTCACGCGCAACATCGGCTGTTAAATCAGCAGGGAAACCATACGTATCGTAAAGTTTAAATACTAAGTCGCCCGGTATAATATCGCCTTTAAGGTCGCTTAAGCTTTCTTCTAAAATAGCTAAGCCACGCTCAAGTGTTTTACCAAACTGTTCTTCTTCAATGCGTAATACTTTTTCAATAATTTCTTGTTGCTTAGCAAGCTCAGGGTACGCTTGACCCATTTGCTCAATTAGCGCAGCAACTAATTTATAGAAAAACGAACCTTGTGCACCTAACTTATTACCGTGGCGCACAGCACGACGAATAATACGGCGTAGTACATAACCACGGCCTTCGTTAGATGGCATAACACCGTCTGAGATTAAAAACGCACACGAACGAATATGATCCGCTACTACACGTAGTGATTTATCGTCCATGTCTTGTGCATTAGTAACACTTGCAGCAGCGGCAATTAAGCCTTGGAATAAATCGATTTCGTAGTTTGAATGCACGCCCTGCAAAATAGCAGAAATACGCTCAAGGCCCATTCCCGTATCAACAGATTGCTTAGGTAGAGGCAACATTGTACCGTCGCTTTGACGGTTGTATTGCATAAATACAAGGTTCCAAATTTCGATGAAACGGTCGCCATCTTCCTCTGGAGAGCCCGGAGGTCCGCCCCAAATGTGTTCGCCATGATCATAAAATATTTCAGAACACGGACCACACGGACCGGTATCCCCCATAGACCAAAAGTTGTCTGAGGTAGCAATACGAATAATACGATCCTCAGATAAGCCAATGTCTTTTGACCAGTATTCAAACGCTTCTTCGTCATCGTGGTAAATAGTTACTAAAAGCTTTTCTTTTGGTAGTTTTACTTCTTCAGTTAAAAACTCCCATGCAAACTTAATAGCTTCTTGCTTAAAGTAATCACCAAAGCTGAAGTTACCTAACATTTCAAAAAATGTATGGTGGCGAGCAGTGTAGCCCACATTTTCTAAATCGTTATGCTTACCGCCAGCACGTACACAGCGCTGCGAGCTAGTCGCACGTGTATAAGGGCGGCTTTCTGCGCCTAAAAATACATCTTTAAATTGCACCATGCCGGCATTGTTAAATAACAACGTGGCATCGTTACCCGGAATAAGCGAGCTTGAAGGTACAACTTGGTGTTGTTTGCTGGCAAAAAAGTCTAAAAACTGTTGCCTAATTTGTGCGGTAGTCATGTGCTGCATTTGAAAGTCTCACCTGTATTTACTGTGCTTGCATTGCAAAATTAATTTCATCGTAGCTAAAACCCCGATACATTAAGTAGCGCACGCGCTTAGCTTTGTCTTTGTAATCGAGATCTGGCGGTGTATTCGAATATTTTTTATTGTACGCATCCTGCGCAAGCTCAAACCAATCTACTTCAAGCTCCTCTACTACCAATTCAAGTAGCGAACGATCAATCCCTTTGCCCATAGCTTCGCTTTGTATTCGCTTAAGCCCGTGGCATTTAAATATGTGTTTTCTTACAAAGCCTTCACAGTATCGCTGCTCGTTAATAAAATTATGCTTTTCGCACCAATCAAGCAGCGTTTCAATAAACTCTTCTGTAGCTTCTTTTTGCTGTAGCTTAAGCGTTAACTCACGACGCGAATATTCTTGGCGCCCTAGTAACCAAAGTACATAGTTTTTTAGTTTTTGCTTTAATTTATCATCCATTAAGCGTCAAAACGCCCGCTTGTTTCACTGCTAAGTGGCTTAACATTAATGTCGTCACTTGGTGGTACAACAGGCATAAAAATGGCTTGATAAGATACAAAAAAGCTAATGTAGCAAATTGGCATTAAAATCAACAGTGGTAAGAACGATAAGAACATCGAAAGCGCCATAAATAATGCGCAAATAAGGCCAAAAACGCCAAGTGGCAAAATGTTATGATAAAACACCATTAACGATTTTTTAAGTGCCGTTAAAATACGTGTTTCTTTACTAAAATAAACAAGCGGTACAGCGTAAGCAAACGCTGTTAAGTAAATTAGCATTGCCATAAAAAACAAAATGACATTCGCGCCCGAAATACTATCAAGCATTTGCTCAAGTGCTACATTTGGATCAAGTCCTGGTTGGCTCATAACAGCCACTGCATCGGCAAATAAGCCATTAGCGAGTAGCGCCATTAAAATGCCCGCACCCATTTGGTAAAGTGCTAAACGTAGTAACCCTAAACGATTTCCCTTAGCCGTAAATGGCTTGAGAATATCGGCTAGCATAATTTTTCCGCCCTGCTGCTTACTAAGCACCGCTTGGTAAAAGCCTGCGGTTAAAAATGGCGTAGCTAGCGCTGCCACAACTTGCAGTAAAGGTAAAAATAAAGACAGCAGCCCTACAATGCCAATAAATAAATGCATAAAAATAAAGGTTGCTGGCTGGGTTTTAAAAATAAGCCATCCGGCTTTTAACCACTTTAGCCCTGCATCGGCTTTAAAAATTCGTAATTGTGTAGACATACTTGCTCTTAATTTAAAACGAAACACGCCAAGTATAACTTGGCGTGAGGGGGTATTAATAGACGAAACGTAATTAAATGATTAAGGTTTTTTAATTTTCTTAATATCTAACATATGCGCGCCATGCTTAATTTTTGTTTCTAGGTACGATTTATTACCCGCAACACCCGCTTTAATGTGCGCATGCGTGCCCACAACCGAGTCAACATTAATACCGGCATCTTTTAATGCGTTGAGCTTTTTAGGATTATTGGTCATTAATTTAACGTGGCTTAAATTAAGCGCATTAAGCATTAACACAGCATCCGAAAAGTCACGTAAATCATCAGCAAAGCCTAAATGATTATTAGCTTCGTAGGTGTTCATACCTTGCGATTGCAATACGTAAGCATCAATTTTGTTGTATAAACCAATGCCACGACCTTCTTGGCGTAAATACAATAAAATACCGCCTTGCTCGTGCATCATTTCAATACATTCATTTAGCTGCTCGCCGCAATCACAACGCGATGAGTAAAATACATCACCTGTTAAACACTCAGAATGCATACGAATAAGCGGTACATTTTGCTCTGTATCAGCGTTGTTAAACACCATAGCAATATGTTCTTTGCCATCTTTTAAATCAGTAAATGAGATTATTTCTGCAGGGATATCACTATTTCTGCCAACATTAAGCTGGACTCTTGCTCTTACTTGCGCCACGACAAATCCAAATATTTAAATAACTACGACACGACAATAAAGTGATAATATCACAAAATAGGATAAATACACCGTAGTACAAGACTGTTTATGGCAATTATATGGCGACGACAGGCGTTATTTTCAATGATTGTTAAGCAATTAATAACCCGAATATTACAACTTCGCTTGTTTACTTTAATTTACCTAAAATAATGACAGACCTTGATAGTTTTGGTAATTTTATGGGCTAATAAATAATAGGGATTATTATGAAGCACCAACAGCTCGCCATATCAATAGGATTAAGCTTATTAGCCTTTGCTAACTACACTTTCGCAAACCAAGTAAATAGCATTCAAGTTGTATCTGCAAACGCCGAAGAAACTGACTCAGCATTCGTTGCAGCCAAAGAACAAGCTGAAAAAGAAGCACAACTTGCTTATCAAAAAGGGCTCGCTCTATATGGAGAAAATAGCAATGAAACGGCAAAGCTTGCTATTAACTACGCTAAAGCCATCAACAGTTATGTTGCAAAGAACCTTGTGGCTATAGGGTATGGTAATGAAGAGAAACGGTTTGATTTGTATTCACAGGCCCACCGTATTTTAGTTAAAAACTATGGCGAAAACTCAATAGAGACTATGGATACGCTACTAGCCAAAGCCACTCATACGAATAAATCAGATACCGCAGTCAAAAACTTTAAGCAACTCATTAAAATCGCTGAATTACAAAATGACCCTGGCCTTGTCGCTAATATGCAATTTGAAGCTGCAGAAACATTACTTTATGGGTTTAGCCATAGCGAATATTCTTTAGCGAAAAAATACGCTCAAGATGCAGATAAATATTACCAAGCCCAGCTACCTGATAATGCAGTAGAGCGTATAAAGTCTGACCTTTTAATGGTTTCATTTGAGAGTGGCCGTAAAGATTACGACAAAGCAACTAAAAGGCTAAAGCGTATAGTTGGCTTATTTGATAAATATAAAAATTTAGATCAAAGCTTTGAGCTTAATGCGCATGTTGGCTTAGTTCAGCTATATGAAAAACAAGATGAAAGCGATAAAGCGACTAAACACGCCTTAGCCTTTGCTAAAAATACGCACTGGAAAAATACCTCAGAGCAAAATCCACTCTACATAACCGAGCCTATATACCCTCGCGGTGAAACTAAAAGTCATGTAATAGTTATATTAGAGATTACTGTTGATACCCATGGCTTTGTGAAAAATCCTAAGGTTATTAGTTCTGAAGGTTCTAAAGCGTTTGAAAAATCAGCGATAGCCGCTGTTAAACAATGGCGTTACGCTCCAAAGTTTAAAAATGGAAAACCTGTAAATGCAACAACTCAAGCTGAACTGTATTTTGAACGCCTTTAAGTAGTTTTACCATTCAGTCAAAAATTATATTAATAAGAAACTGTTGTAATTACGTCAACCTAGTTTCAATTTAAAAGTTAATAGGGATTATTATGAAACGTCAGCAACTCGCTTTATTTATAGGCTTAAGTTTATCTGCTCTAAGCGCAACAACTTTAAGTACTACAGCACTCGCCAGCCAAGCAAGCGATCCTCAAACGGTATTTAGCCAAGCATACCAAAGCTATTTAGCAGCAGTTAAAGCAGACAAAAACGTACAACAAACTGCCAAACTTGCTTACACATCAGGTAAAGCCGTTTACGGTAAAAGCGACGACAATACTGCCAACTTAGCTATTAATTACGCTAAAGCAATAAAAGGCTACGGCGATGAGCTAAACGAACAGCGTTTTGCACTCTATAACGAAGCCCATACTATTTTAGCTGCAAACCACGGTAAACTATCAATAGAAACAATTGATGCACTACTCGGCCAAGCTAACTACACAACATCAGCTTACAAAGCAGCTAACTTTTTAGAACAAGTAATTGAAATAGCTAAAACACAAAATAAGCCTAAGTTTGTAGCCGACATGAAACTAGAAGCGGCAACGCTGCTTGCTAAAAAGTTTAGCTCTAAAAAATATCGCGTAGCTAAAAACTACCTAGAAGAAGCCGACGAATACTACCGTGAAAATATTCCGAGTAGCTCGGTAGAACAAATTAAAGCCAATTTTTTAATAGCCTCATTTGCCGAAGGTAGTAAAAAATATAACCGAGCAATTGAGCGCTTAAATAATATAGTTACTGCATTTGACGATAACTTAAGCTTTGATCACAGTGCTGAGCTAACTGCTCATTCAAAACTTGTGGGTCTGTACGAAAAACAAGGTAAAAGCGAGGAAGCAACTAAACATTGCCTAGCTATCGCTCAAATGGTGCCATGGAAAGAATCACAAGAGCAAACACCTCTCTATCGTGTTAATCCTAAATATCCAGCGCATAAAGCCCGATTTAGTACCGATGGTAGCGTTGTTATGGAGTTTGAGGTAGACACCGCAGGCTTTGTAAAAAACCTAAAAGTGCTTAGTTCTGAAGGTGGCAACGCATTTGAAAAGTCAGCCCAAGCAGCTGTTGAGCAATGGCGTTACGCACCAAAGTTCGAAAATGGTAAACCCGTTAGCGCTATTTCTCAGGTACAACTCGACTTTAAAATTAACCGTCACTAAAAGCGACTCATTAAAAAAGGCGCTTTATGCTGTCTCTTGATCACAAGTCTGGCTCAAGAGATTTTGCTAAATCGTAGCCTTCCAGGATGGCTTGTAACTTAAGCCATCCTTGCCATAACACTTTCACAG
>NZ_JADYXD010000032.1:0-36364 GCF_015864475.1 Pseudoalteromonas sp. SWXJZ10B | reverse complement strand
CCCGATGGGTTAAGCCAAAACCATCTAAGTATCCCCATAAAAAGAAAAATGCCAGTCAGCTTAACTGACTGGCATTAACCTAAAGGTGCTTTTTTTGGTTTTACTAATTAAGTTTGTTTATAGCGTTAAAAATACAATCAAACCTACACCGAGTAATAAACGATATATTACAAATGGCAACATACCCATTCGCTCTATTACTTTTAAAAACATAAATATACATGCATAAGCCGATAAGAACGATAGCACCACACCAAGCAATAATGTATTCCAATCAACTACATGGTCACCCAGTGCAAGCTCTGCAATATAATAAAGCCCCATCATAGAAATAATCGGAATCGCTAGTAAAAACGAAAAACGCGCTGCGCTTTGCTTATTCATACCCAACATTAAACCAGCGGTCATCGTGATACCTGATCGAGAAGTACCCGGGATCATTGCAACAGCTTGTGCAAAACCAATGATAAGTGCCGTTTTCCAATTGAGCTGATAAATAGTTTTAATTTGTTTCCCTTTTGCATCCGCGTACCAAAGCAACAAACCAAATACAATGGTGGTAGTAGCAATTACCCAAGCGCTTCGCAAATATAACTCAATAAAGTCTTTTAAAAGTAAACCTAAAATAGCGGCAGGCACTGTACCTAGTATAATCCACCAGCCTAATTTACTGTCATCGGTAGTGCCTTGCTTACCAAAAGATTTAAACCATGCGCTTAGTATATCTACTACTTCTTTACGAAAATAAATAACAACGGCTATTAAAGTACCAACATGTACTGCTACGTCAAACGCAAGCCCTTGATCTTCCCAGCCTAAAATTTGCGATGGGAGAATTAAATGCGCAGAACTCGATATTGGTAAAAACTCAGTAAATCCCTGTATGAGGGCTAAAATAATTATTTCGATAATACTCATAGGTTAGAAAACTCCACCTTCCATAGCTTTTGTTGAGGGTTATTATATTCATTCCATAACTGCGCAATCGTTTGCTTAGCTACAGGATGATAAAAATCTGGGGCAACCTCACTCAGAGGTTGTAATACAAATGCATTTTTAGTTATTTCATCACGTGGTAATTGCGCTGGGGAATCGCAAGTTACATCATCATAAAACAGTAAATCTAAATCGAGCGTTCGTGGACTAAATTTTTTGTCGTTCGCTGTACGCCCATTATCACGCTCTATTTGTTTTAATAAAGCGCATACATCAGCAAGCGACATATCAGTTGTAGCGCCAACTACTGAATTATAAAAATTATTGCCAGCAAACCCAACTGCTTCACTTTCAAAAACAGACGAGTGCACAATGTGCTCAAAGTGCTGCTTAAGTGCAATTAATGCACATTGTATATAATGCGCTTTATTTATATTTGACCCTAGGCTGATATAAATTTGAGCCATTTAGTCAGTTGCCTTAACACGTGTAATTTCAACACCCACAGTTTGTGCTTGTGCTACTGCTGCTGGTTTACTTACTCTTATAGTAACTTGTGGCGTATTAAACTCGCTTAAAATAATCTCAGCCAACTGCTCAACCAAAGTCTCTAGCAACTCAACAGGTTTTGCAGTGCAGTGCTTAATAACGCGTTCGCTTACTTTTGAGTAATCCAGTGCTAAATTAATATCGTCATTTTCGGCTGCAGGCTTAATATCACTAAGCATTTCAATATCAAAATAAAGGCTCTGTTTACTTTCTTTTTCAAAGTCGTACACTCCAATAATAGTGTCGACGTGTAATTGAGATATAAAAACCTTATCCATTGATACTCCAAATAACAACAAACGACTAAGCAACTATACAAAGCATCAATAAAATTAATACTGTATATGGTTTAGCCAGTGTTTAAATATGTGAAAATAACTTCTACAATAGCAAAATAACCAAACTAGCTATTAAATAGCCTGTTAATAATTTTCACGATAAATTTTGCTGCCAATAATAGCTTAAAAGTACTATCAATTGGTATAGCAATTAAAAAATAAGGAAGCGTGTGTTAGCCACTTTAATGTTTGTTTTAGCTTATTTACTTGGGTCGATTTCGTCGGCTATTTTAGTGTCGCGGTTGTTCAAACTCCCTGACCCTCGTAATAGTGGTTCTAACAACCCAGGGGCTACAAATGTTTATAGATTAGGCGGAGCATTTCCGGCTTGCTTGGTTTTAGTGTTTGATATTTTAAAAGGCACTATTCCAGTATGGGGAGCTTATTTTTTAGAAGTTGAACCTTTAGAGCTTGGTTTAGTCGCTGTAGCAGCTTGCTTAGGCCATATGTACCCACTGTTTTTTAGCTTCAAAGGCGGTAAAGCCGTAGCAACGGCATTTGGCTCATTATTACCTATTGGCTTATCATTGGCTGGTTTACTTGTTTGTACATGGCTGGTTATAGTGGCTATAACACGCTATTCATCACTGGCAGCGCTTGTAGCTGTATCTTTAGCGCCCTTATATACATGGCTAATAAAACCACTTTATACTCTTCCCGTTACTTTTATCACGTTGTTAATTATATTTCGTCACCGTACTAATATTATTCGATTATTTAGTGGGGAAGAACCAAAAGTAGGCGCTAAAAAAGCACCCACTGATGAAAACGAAAACAGTTAATGTAAGAGTAATACCAATTTTATTAAAAACATAATCATTCTAGCGTATTAAATAACTCACTAACTACGTTAAAAATTATTTATATAGAACAACTATGTATCATAATTTTAGCCTTGTTATTGAGCTATTTTCTTATCGCTATAATAGATCACTAATTTAATGCAATTGGTATAATTAAATAGGCTCAAGGCTATCTATTGGCCAGCGAGGTTTTGTTTTCATATCAAGACTTGCAAACTGACCTGCTTTTAATCGTTGCATTCCTGCATAAGCAATCATTGCACCGTTGTCGGTACAAAATTCAGTACGCGGATAAAAAACTTCGCCTTTCATACCTTTCATTACGCGTTCAAGCTGCAGTCGAAGCTGTGTATTTGCACTTACGCCACCGGCGATTACTAAACGCTTAATACCTGTTTGTTTAAGCGCTCGCTTGCACTTAATAACCAGCGTATCAATAACCGCTGTTTGAAATGCATGCGCTATATCAGCTTTAGTTTGATCGTCGTCGTCATTTTCACGAATAGTGATTGATGCTGCAGTTTTTAAACCACTAAAACTAAAATCAAGACCTGGTTTGTCGGTCATCGGGCGAGGAAAAATAAAGCGCTTAGCAACGCCTTGTTCGGCCATTTTAGCTAAGCGCGGGCCACCTGGGTAGTCAAGACCAAGTAACTTAGCGGTTTTATCAAATGCTTCGCCTGCGGCATCATCAACTGACTCACCTAGTACTTCGTATTGTCCAATACCCGCTACTTTAACCATCATGGTATGACCACCCGATACAAGCAATGCAATAAACGGAAACTCAGGAATATTTTCTTCAAGCATCGGAGCAAGTAAATGCCCTTCCATATGATGAACAGCAACAGCTGGAATATCCCAACCGTATGCTAATGAACGACCAATAGAAGTACCTACCAATAATGCTCCAACTAAACCTGGGCCTGCAGTATAAGCAATACCGTCTAAATCTTCTGGGCCGCAACCCGCTTGTGCAAATGCAGCATCAATAAGTGGTAGCGTTTTACGAACATGATCGCGCGATGCAAGTTCCGGTACTACACCGCCATAATCAGCGTGTACTTTTACCTGGCTGTATAATTGATGAGCTAACAAGCCTTTTTCGTCATCGTATATTGCAATACCTGTTTCATCGCATGACGATTCAATGCCTAAAATTCGCACTGTACTTCTCCTGCCTTTAAAATTTCACTTCGCTGTTTTTATAACGTAAGGCCAATATTTGTTTGGCCATCTTCTAGGGCAAACTTTTTAAGTGCCTTCACGCTATCAGAGGTAATACGCCCCATATTTTCTACAAAATCAATTAGCTCACCTAATACTTCAATTTCGTATTGCATTAATGGATGTTCTCTAACTGCTGTGTTATCAGCAACCTCACCTTCAACCGTCATTTGATATTCAATAAAGCGGGCCACTGTTGCTTGAGATATTTTACTGACACTAATTAACTCTTGCTCATCTTGCGCCATTAAACCATGCATTAAGCTAAGTAAAGACGTTGCAGCATCAATAGCAGGGTAAGTACCAAACATATCAAAATCAGCAAGTTCAGGAACATTCGGTTCTATTTTTTCAACTTGTTTTTCGAGATCTATTTTACTTTTAGGCAGTAATATTTTTTCCCAACAAACATTAAGCGAATTACGAAGTAAGGTTTCATCACCAAACCCCGTTGCTTCGCTAAATAAACCGTAATTTGGCAGCATTCGCTCTATTAAAGCACTTGCCAAAACAGCTTTTTGTAAATAGTTAAGCTCTCTAATACGCTGAAAATTATTTGCTTTAGTCATTCTTTAACGTCTCACACGACCAACAAAAATCAAATGTTGATCCATTATGCTCATTACAGTTAGGGCATACCCAATCTGGAGCGGATTGTTTTACTTGTTGATAGTTTACCAATATTTGGCGCGCATGGCGCTCTTTTATCGCATAAACCTGCACACTAACTTGTGCTTGATCAAATGGAATTTCTCCCAATGCGCCTTGGAGCATCTCACCTTTTATTTTGCATTCAATGCCACTGGTTTGTATTAAACCTTTAATAATATTAGCTTCAAGGGTATTTTCGGCTTTATAAATTGTAACCCATTGAAAAGAGCTATCAGTTGAATTTTTATTATTAATATTTTGCAATATTCACCTCATTTATTTTGTGTTAACAATATCCTACGCTAAATTATTAGCATGCTGCACTTTTAAGGAATAAACATGACACTTACAACCCCGGGCTTACTTTTTCCAGCCATATCGCTGCTATTATTAGCCTATACAAACCGATTTTTAGTTTTAGCGCAATTAATTAGGGAGTTAAATGCGCGCGAAGGTGAATCTATTCGACCTGTTGTAGTCGCTCAAATCACTAACTTACGTAAACGAATAAACTTAATCAGAACAATGCAGGTATACGGCGTAGCCTCTTTTTTACTGTGTACATTTTCGATGTTTGCTTTATTTATTGAATTTAATACCACAGGGATTATTTTATTTGGCATTAGCTTAGCTTGCTTAAGTTTATCGTTATTAACGTCTTTATTCGAAATACATATTTCCTGTGATGCGATTGAAATAGAACTACAAAGCATTGAAAATAAACCATTAAGCAGCCGAATAAATAGAAATTTTGTAAAATAAACTCTCATAGATAAAACACCCTATTATTTGTCATAATCATGTTATATGTGCGCCCTATCTTGGGGCGTACTTTTTTATTAATTAGAACAATTAAACTCCAACCTCCTAACTAACCCACTGAGTTAAAATAACTTTGCCTAGATAGTTAATTGCAAAAATATAGACAAAACACAATAAACAACTAGTTATCAATTAAAAAAGTAATACTATTTGGTCGCTTTCCTCTTTAATTAATACTAAAAGGGGGGTATCCTGCTGGAAACACGTATGAACTTGCAACCGTATTTCAATATAGAATTTTACTAAACTTTAGAATAAAAATTAATATATTTGATATCCGTGGTATCTGCGACTTACTTATAAAAAGGGACTATAAAGTGAGATTTGAACAATTAGAGCAATTTGTAGCACTTGGTGTATTACGTCACTTTAGACAAGCAGCTGAACAAACCCAAATTAGTACTTCAGCGCTAACGCGCAGCATTCAAACACTTGAAAATGAAATGGGATATGAGTTAGTAAAACGCTCAACTCGTTCTGTTAAATTAACGCCTGAAGGCGAACTTTTCCTTGAATATGCTAAAACGACTCTATCGGAACTTGAGCTAACGAAAAAACGGATTTTTCAATCAGTAAACGGTAATGCTAATGAAAAACTTGTTATTGGCTATACCAATAAGGCAAGCAGCATAGTACCTATTTCTTGTGGACAGTTTTTAGCTCAATATCCTCATATAAAAATTGAAATGCAGTTACAAGATCAACAAGAGCTAACACGCAGACTCCAACAAGGTGAAATAGACATAAGTGTATACTCTCAAGCTATTAATAGTATTGGCAGTGACATTCACTTACCTGATCAGCTTGTATTATTTGTTTCAAAAAATCACCCTCTTGCACATAAAAACGATATAAGTAAGCAAAATCTTGATAGCTACCCTATGTTTGGCTGCTTCTCTCAATCTAAACAAGTGCAAACTATGCTTAATGAAGCAATTGATTCTTTAAATAAATCATCAAGTATTAAAGTGGGTAGCATTGAGCAAGTAATGGCTGGTGTAGTTAAATCAGATCACTTTGCTATAGCAAGCATTGAGCATGCAAACACAATCGCAGAGAACTCTGAACTCGTGCAACTAAAAACAAATAAAGATTTAAATCACGAACAACTCGTTGTACAAACAAGCCAACAAACATCTATTACCGAACATGTAGAGCACTTGCTGTCGCTTATAAAAAAAGCGGGAGCTGCATTTAACTAACCCTTCTTTTTGAAAAAGTGCGGCACAATAAACAGTAGCTTTAAATAGCTTTTCGGCTACACTGTCGCACCTTTTTTAAACAGCTGATGTGAATGAACACACTTTTTGGTCCTGATGTCTATTTAGATGATATAGAACGCCAAGGATACACCGTAATTCATAACGCGCTTATTGCCGATTTAGTTAACGATTTAGTTGCAGATTGTCACCGTATAAACCCCCACTTTAGCCTTGCCGGTATTGGTCGATTAAATAACTTACAAATAGATAAAACTATTCGTACTGACAAAACCTATTGGTTTGACGGCAGCTCTCAAGCACAGCTTACGTATCAAGCAATAATGCAAAGTATAAAAACCACGTTAAATCGTAGCTTTTTTATGGGGCTATTTGATTACGAATGCCATTATGCAAAATATACACAGGGTGATTTTTATAAAAAACACTTAGATGCATTTAAAGGTCGATCTAATCGTGTATTTACAACGGTGCTTTATTTAAATACGCCAGAGCAAGGTGGCGAACTTGTTATATATAAACCTAAAAGTAAAGAAGTAGAAATAACCATTAAACCAACTGCTGGCACATTGGTTATGTTTGAAAGCGAACGTTTTGCTCATGAAGTGCTTCCTGCAGTTGACGAACGCTATTCTATTGCTGGATGGTTTAGAAAAAACGCCTCTATTAGCGGCATTATTGATCCACCCCGATAGCTCTAAATAGCGAATTTTAACAGCCTTTATTAAGGCTTTAAAATGCTATTGGGTATGAAAGTAATAACCCCATAAAGATAGCCAAGCCCACATAATGATTATTTAAAAACGCTTTAAAGCAGGCATCTCTTTCACGTTTATGAATAAGCGTTTGTTGATATGCCAATAAACCAGCTGCTACACTTAAACCAACGCCAAACGCGACACTTAAATGATTACTTATACCAATAAACGCAACCAGAGCTATAAATACAGCATTAAGTAAAAAGATTATGTGGCGGTCGAATTTACCAAATAAAATAGCGGTTGATTTTACCCCTATTTTTAAATCGTCATCTCTATCAACCATCGCATACATAGTGTCATAAGCGACTGTCCAGCAAATATTGGCTATAAATAATAACCATGCCTGCTGCGGTAATGCATTTATTGAAGCCATATACGCCATTGGAATAGCCCAACCAAATGCAGCCCCTAAAACAACTTGTGGTAATTGTGTATAGCGTTTCATAAAAGGGTAGCAAAAGGCTAAAGCCAAAGCCCCAAAAGAAAGCAAAAGAGTATTAACGCTAAGCATTAATACTAAAATAAACGCAATAACTATGAGCAGTAAAAATAGGCTAAGTGCTTCACCACTACTAACCCGCCCTGAAGCTAGCGGCCGCTGAGCTGTGCGTTTTACAGAGCCGTCTATTTTCCTATCTGCAAAATCATTAATTACACACCCTGCACTTCGCATAACAACAACGCCCAGCGTAAATATAATAAAGTTGAGTAAGCTCGGCATCCCACTATTAGCAAGCCATAAAGCCCAGTATGTTGGCCAAAGTAATAACAAGGTACCAATGGGCTTATCTATACGCATTAGCTGTATATAGTAAGAAATATGTTTTGGCTTTAAAACGGCTAATTTCATGAGTATAAATATGCTCCTGGTAAAAACACTTCACACACTAAAAATTTATATTCTTTGAGTGCAAATACACTTCGACGGCCTAGTAAGTTTTTTTCGGGTAGGTTTAATTTTGCAACTAATTGCTGAACGGGGTGCTTGGCATCAAAATGAGCAATTTCTATATCCGTTCGTTTTAGTGCTGGGTCTTGAAAAATCACATCACCAAGAGGTCGTTCACCCATATTGTGCAAAGGATTGCTCGAATCATTTTTAGGAAGCCAGCTCTGTGCGTATACCACAGGTTTGTTATCGCACAATAAGAGTACTTCTCTATTAATCGCTGTTTTAGCGCTACAGTTTAGTAATAACTTTTGCTCTAGACTTAAAGTAAATAACTGTTCGCTCAATACTCTTACACTAAAAATTTGTGATTTACTTTTTAATTTAGCAGTTAAAGAATTAGGTTCAAAAAGCCATTCTTGCTCTAGAGGAGATAAATCACTTACATATGAAGTGGACTGCCAATTAGCAGATATAGACAGAGGATAAGTAATCACAATAGCTCAACAAAATAAAAAACAACGAGATGATACCATTGCCAAAGCTTTTGAAAAAGTGATGTTTTATAACCATAAATAATTGCTTGGCGCTGTTTATTACCCACTATTAAGTATAAACTATTTGTAACAAGTTTTAAGAAACGCTTTAAATATGAAAAAAATAGTATACGCAGGTCTTTTTACGTTCTTTGTAAGCGTCATAAGCTTTACAGCTCGTGCTGAATCTACAGTTGGTTATTTTGGTTTTGAGCCCGATATAATCACCAACTACATTGGCGCATCAAGTAAAAAAATGGGCTATGTGCGTGTAACTATTGATTTAATGCTTAATGACACTTCAAATATTGCAGTAGTAGAGCACCACACGCCATTACTACGTGATGCCCTAGTAGAAATTTTATCTAAAGAGCCTGAAGAAAAAATAAAATCCCTTACTGGCCGTGAAGAAATACGCGCAAAGTGCGCCGAAAAACTAAAAAGCCTCTTAAAAGAAGAAACAGGACAAGAGATCATCCGTGAAGTCTTGTTCACTAAGTATTTATATCATTAGTATTTAACGTTTTGCGTTAAATACTTTGGCGGTGTAGGCAAAAGCCATACCGCTAACTAATCCACCTAAGTGCGCCCAATTAGCCATACCTACAAACAATACATCTGCAAAACCAAGCACTAACCAAATCAACATAAAACCAACAATAGCCGTACTAACCAGTGCTGGTTTGTTCGGATTTAAAAAGCTATGAATCCAACAAAAACCAAGTAACCCATATACTACGCCACTCAAACCGCCAAAGTTAGGACCAACCATTAGGTATTGCGCCCAATTACTAATAAGTGCAGTCACTAAAAACAAACCTATTAAGCTGAGTTTTCCGCATTGCTTTTCGATATTGTCGCCAAGCGACATCCACCAAATTAAATTAAACACAATATGCATCGCGCTAAAATGCACAAGCGCAGGTGTTAACCAACTGAGCGGTTGTGATGGATTAAATTGCAGAGCTGTATAAATTTCATCAAATCCACCCAATAAAAAAGCGACATAAATAACAATACTTAATATGCTAACAGTTTGGTTAAGCCAGCTAAGCGCTTTAAATCGCGCCATAAGATTAAGTGATTGCCCTTGATATTTAAGCGGCGATTGCGTGCTGCCTACATCCCAAGATGCTTGCTGGTATTTTTCATGATTGGGGTTTTGTGTAAATTCAGTCCATAGCGGCTGAACTTGATGAAAGTCCTCTTCAGTCACGCTAATGATGACATTACTACCATCTGCTGAGTGTATCTTTGCATCTAGGCCTTGGCTTTTTAAATAATCTATAAAGCCCTGTGCGGCGCGTGGGTTATTTAAACTGCCAAGCTCTATCATCGCTCTACCTTCTCGCTGTAAGCCGCTTCCCAAGCAGTGAAGCCACCATCCATGCTGTAAACATCTTCAAAGCCTTGTTCAACTAAATAACTAGCTGCGCCCTGAGAGCTCATACCGTGGTAACACACAATAATAATTGGCTGATCGAATTCTTTTTCCATCATAAATTGTGCAATATTACCGTTAGAAAGTGCTTCTGAGCCTGGAATACGACCAGCTTGATACGAATTTGGATCGCGAATATCTGCAATTACAACGTCTTCTTTATCTAGAAGTTCTAACGTTTGCGCTATAGATATGTGTTTAAATGCCATTGAAGTCTCTTTAATTAATAGTATAAAAAAGGCGGCTAAAGCCGCCCTTCTTGTAATTTAGTTAGGAACTAATCCCAGTTTAAAATTACTTTACCTGACTGACCTGAAATCATCATATCAAAGCCAGCTTGGAAGTCATCCACAGAATACTGATGTGTAATAATTGGGTTCAAATCAAGACCAGATTGAATCAAGCTTGCCATTTTGTACCACGTTTCGAACATTTCGCGACCGTAAATACCTTTAATCACTAAACCTTTAAAAATAACTTGGTTCCAATCAACTGCCATATCAGATGGTGGAATACCTAGCATGGCAATTTTACCGCCGTGGTTCATGTTATTAAGCATTGAATTAAAAGCGCTTGGCACACCTGACATCTCAAGACCAATATCAAAGCCCTCTGTCATACCTAAGTCTTTTATTACATCTTCAAGCTTTTCGCTTGCCACGTTTACAGCACGTGATGCACCCATTTTGCGGGCTAAATCTAGGCGGTATTCATTTACGTCGGTAATAACGACGTGGCGAGCACCAACGTGTTTTGCAACCGCTGCTGCCATAATACCAATTGGGCCTGCACCAGTAATAAGTACATCTTCGCCAACTAAGTCAAACGATAATGCGGTATGAACTGCATTGCCAAACGGGTCAAAAATAGAAGCCAGTTCGTCAGAAATGTTATCTGGAATTTTAAATGCATTAAATGCAGGAATAACTAAATACTCTGCAAATGCACCTTCACGGTTTACACCTACGCCTGTTGTATTTCGGCATAAATGTACACGCCCAGCACGACAGTTACGACAGTGCCCACATGTAATATGACCTTCACCCGATACGCGGTCGCCTACTTTAAAGCCACGAACTTCCTGGCCCATATCAACGACTTCACCAACATACTCGTGACCAACAACCATTGGAGTAGGAATAGTTTTGCTTGCCCATTCATCCCATTTGTAAATATGTACGTCGGTACCACAAATAGCTGTTTTACGAATTTTAATCAGTAAGTCGTTATGACCGACTTCTGGCTTTGGCGCATCTGTCATCCAAATGCCCGGTTCTGCTTTTAATTTAGATAATGCTTTCATAATTCACACTCAACTAAAAAACCGAAGCAAGGCTTCGGTTTAAAATAAAATTAAATAACGCCCATTTCTTTACCAATGCGGGTAAATGCATCAATAGCAATATCGAGTTGCTCAATGCTATGCGCCGCTGAAATTTGTGTACGAATGCGGGCTTGCCCTTTTGGTACTACAGGGAATGAAAAACCAGTTACGTAAATACCTTCAACAAGTAACTTATCAGCCATTAACGAGGCTACTTTTGCATCTCCCAGCATTACTGGGATGATTGCATGATCTTTACCTGCACACGTAAAACCAACAGCTTCCATTTGCTCACGGAAATATTTAGCATTTGACCAAAGTTTAGCGCGAAGCTCGCCGCCATTTTCTAGCATTTCAAGTACTTTAATTGATGCAGTAACAATTGAAGGTGCTAATGAGTTTGAGAATAAGTATGGGCGTGAGCGCTGACGTAACCATTCAACAATTTCTTTTTTACCTGATGTATAACCACCTGAAGCACCGCCTAGCGCTTTACCTAATGTACCGGTGATAATATCTACACGGTCTAATACATTACAGTACTCTGGTGTACCTTTACCGTTTTCGCCAACAAAGCCGACTGCGTGAGAGTCATCAACCATTACAAGTGCATCGTATTTATCAGCTAGGTCGCACACAGCTTCTAAATTACAAATAACGCCGTCCATAGAAAACACGCCATCGGTAGCAATTAGTTTAGTTTTAGCGCCAGCTTCATCTGCTGCAATAAGTTGCTTTTCAAGATCAGCCATGTCGTTATTTGCATAACGAAAACGCTTAGCTTTACACAAACGTACACCATCAATAATTGATGCATGGTTTAACGAATCAGAAATAATAGCATCTTCTGCGCCTAAAATAGTTTCAAACAAACCAGTGTTTGCATCAAAACACGAAGAATATAGAATGGTGTCTTCAGTTTCCAAAAACTCACTGATTTTTTTCTCTAGTGTTTTATGAATATCTTGCGTACCACAAATAAAACGAACAGACGCAACACCAAAACCATGATTATTTAAACCGTTTTGCGCAGCTTCAATTAGCTCTGGGCTATTAGCTAGACCTAAGTAGTTATTAGCACAAAAGTTGATTACTTTACCTGATGCAACTTCGATTTGAGCTTGCTGCTGAGATTTAATAATACGTTCGCTTTTATACAAACCTTCGGTTTTTACGTCTTCAATTTGCTGTTGTAGCTGGCTAAAAAAAGCAGATGCTCTCATCTGTGTTCTCCATTTATTTGAACGGGTAAACAACCACATTTAAGCGACTGTTTATTATGGGGGGTATTGTAAAAGTTTAATGGGAAAAATGCACGGTTTGCAGTTCGTCGCAAACGCCCTAAACTGGAAGGAATTCCTGCCAGTTTACAGGCTAATCTGTTTAGTTTATTTATGTCTTTAAAAGTGCAGGTAAACTGTTTATAGAATCGATAATTAAATCAGCCTCTTGCTTGGCACTTTCATCAAAGCTTTGACCTGAACGCACTAAAACGCGGGTAGTGATCCCTGCTTTTTTCGCAGCCTGCATATCACTGAGTTTATCGCCCACCATAATACTGCAAGCAGGGTCGATGTTATGCTCTTGTATGCCTTGCAATAACATCCCTGGCGCAGGCTTTCTGCAACTGCACTCTTTCAAATATTCAGGGTGCGCTTTTTTAGGGTGATGAGGGCAAAAGTACACATCGGCAACTTCAATACTGTGATCGCTAAATTGGGTTTTCATCCAATCAGTTAGTGCTAAAAAATCAGTTTCGGTGTAATAACCTCGGCCAATTCCAGATTGATTAGTGACGATTATGATTTTATAGCCCGCATCATAAAATGCTTTACAAGTACTAAAAACACCTTCAATAAATTCAAATTTATCGCTTTGATACACATAACCATGATCAACATTTACTACGCCATCTCGGTCTAAAAAAAGTGCTTTATTTTTTTTTTGTACATTCATTACAAAGACTCTTTTTGTACAACATGATCAAACATCGCTTTTACGTCATCAACTGTAATTTGGCTCATTAAATCATCGCCTTTTACGCGCGTACCCCACGGCACTTGCTCAGCCGTTTTACCAGTTTGCTTAAGCAAATTTTGATGATAAACCTCTACCACGTAGTCTTGGTATAAGTAAGGACCTGTGCGTGCTGGGTTTGAATGTGCGTATAAACCAATAACCGGCGTACCAACCGTTACCGCCATATGTGCAGGACCCGTATCGGGCGCAAGCACTAAGCTGCCACGCTTTAACACGCACAACAACTCTTTGAGTTTCGTTTTACCCACTAAATTTAAAATAGGTGTTTTACTATACTCAACAATACTATTTGCTAGGTTAATTTCAAGTTCTGTTGGCCCCCCCGTCAATACCACCTTAAAGCCTTGCTCATTTGCATAATCAGCCAATGCTGCATAACGATCAGCGAGCCAATTGCGCTGTGCTTTACTTGCTGCTGGCGATATTACTAACAGTTTATTAGTTAGGTACTTTGGTGTTAGTAACTCATCTGCAATCGCTTGGTCTTGCTCTGTATATGGCATGTTCCAACTCGGTTTATAATCAGCAACACCAATGGCTTTTGCAAAACCTTTAAAGCCTTCAAGCACATGCGCCTGAGCTTGTGGCTCTATTCGTTTATTAATAAACAAGCTGTGCAATTCTTTTGAACGCGCCCAATCAAATCCTATTTTTACTTTTGCAGGAATACAATGCGCTACAAATCCAGCCCTTAATGCAACTTGCATGTTAAGTAGTACATCAAACTGTTGATCTTTAAAGCGTTGCTTTAAGCTTTTAAGTGCGGCTTTTCCTTGCTTTTTATCAAATACCACCAGCTCAACACCAGGTAAGTCAGCAAGTAACATGGCTTCTATTTTGCCAATAACCCAGGTGATTTTTGCATTAGGGTGTGCTTTTTGAATGGCTTGTACAGCACTCACACCATGACATACGTCGCCAATGGCTGAGAGTCTTAATATACAAATAGATGAATAGTTAGGAGCTTGAGTCACACATTCCCTTAGGTATTAAATACAAAAGCCGATCTTAAATTATAATCACGCTATTGCAAGCACTTATCCTCAGCTTTAAAACGCGCTAATATAGGCATATTATTTAGCAATTACGCAGAGCTATGTTTAAACAACACGTGCAAGGCAATCACACTGTATTAAGCCACCCTAAATACACGAGCCAAATTACTCTCGATTGGTTTGATGCAAATTATTGGCAACAACGAAATAAAATTGTGGGCGCTAAAAAGGGCCGAGCAACTGCGTGGTTTTTTAAACAAGACGAATTAACAGCCGTACTTAGGCATTATTGGCGCGGTGGCTTAGTGGGTAAATTGCTAAGCGATCAATATTTATATCCAGGGCTTGAACAAACCCGTGTGTATAAAGAGTTTAGCTTAATGAGTAAACTTATAGAGCTTGGTTTAAACGTACCAACCCCTATTGCAGCTAAAGTAACCCGCAGCGGATTAATTTATCGTGGGGATATTATTACCGAGGCTGTTAAAGGCGCTAAAAGCGTACTCGATATATTAATTGAACGCCCATTGACCGAAGATGAGTTGGAGCGCATAGCTAAAACAATCGCGCTATTTCATTCAAAAGGTGTTTATCACGCCGATTTAAACATTAATAACATTTTGTTTGATGATACTGGTGATGTGTACATTATCGACTTTGATAGAGGTGAAATAAAAATGCCTAATGTGCAGTGGCAACAAAGTAATATGGAACGACTTGAGCGCTCATTTTTAAAAGAACAAGGTCGAAACGAGACATTTAATTGGCAAGCGACTGACTGGCAAACTCTGCACAGCAACTACTTCAAAGCGCTCGCTAATATAAGTTAACCTAATATAAGTTAACTTAGTTAGCCAATGCTAAATACTTCAGAGCAACCTGCTCTGCCTGTACTTGTTTTAGAATATCTGCGTTTTCTACATTTGGCTTATCTGCTAGCACCTGCTTAACGGCATTGGTTAATGCCTCACCTTGCTGAACGGGTACTAAATATTTACTTAGCTCGCCTGTTAATATCTCGCTTGGTCCAAATGTACAATTAGTGCTAACTACCGAAGTACCCACCGCTAAAGCCTCAATTAATACCGTTGGAAGTCCTTCAAAATCAGAACTCAACACTAAAGCTTTGGCATGCTTAATCCAGTTGTACGGGTTTTGTTGAAATCCTGGCACTACTAACTGTTTTTCTATGCCGTATTCCTGTGCAAGCTTTAGCGCTTTAGCCGGTTTATTACATAAAAGTACTAACTTGTATTTTTTATCAAGCTTTGCAAATGCTGCAAATAATATATCGTGGCGTTTTTGTTTGGCGAGTCTTCCTACATGAATTAAGTAGGGCTCATTTGGGATATTGTTATTTTGCTCATTTGCTTGCTGTCTTATTTTTTCAAAATCGAACGGGTTGTAAATAGTCGCAATTGCACTTGGGTTAATTAAATCCCCTTGTGTTATTTCTTTTTCAACACCCTTTGATACGCAAATAAGTGATTTACCATTTAAATTTTGCTTACTTTTTTTAAGATATAAGTATGAAAATGGACCTAACTTTTTTTGACGTGCAAGTTCTGCATTAACTGAGTTGTGAATAACAAAATGAACATTTTTGATATTACTACGCGCGAGCAAGTTATTACTTCTATCAAGATTAGAAAGCACTAAATCAATATTGCCCAGCTCGCTTTGTTTTTTTTCAAACCAAGTTTGTAGTGTTAAAATGCTATTTTTACGCTGCCAAAATCGATCTACTTTTGATGCCCTATGTGCGAATAAACTCTCCACGTTAAGTACTTCAGGGATATTATATTCAATAGAGTTAGCAAGAGACAAAATAGTGATTCGGTGCTTTAACTTGGCCATTTCCTCAGCAAGGGTCAGCATTACTTTTTCAGCACCACCACCCACAAGGGAATCAATTACAATCACTATATTCATTAGCGATCCCCTATAAGCATATTTTTTATGCCATTAGTGATCACATCGAAGCTATGTGTATTATCAAGTTGGCTATATTTAGCAACGAATTCATTATAGAAAGGCTCGCTAATAACTTGAGCTATTTTCGTAGTGATTTCATCAATATCAAGATTTGCTTTTATGACAACACCTGCATTAACACAATGATCCAAACGTGTATTTTGATCTTTTGAGATAGCACATGCCACAACGGGGGTTTGAACTGCAATTGCTTGCAGTAAAGTATCTCCACCGCTAAGTAATGCGATTTTAGCTTGGCTCATTAATGCCAAAAAATCAGTACTTTGCAGACTTGCTAAACAAGTAACCTCATCACTTTCAGGAATGGCTTTCTTATAATTGGGACCAAACACAACAACTGCTTTTAAACCAGTGTGCTTAGTAATTTTAAGCGCGGCTTTAAAGTAAACATCAGCGCAATTAAGGTTATTTAATACATGTCCGCCTGAGCCAGCATTTACAATAAAATAGCCTTCCGATACTAAGTTATAGCGATTTAAAACATCACGTTTTTGCGCGCAAGAGGCAAATGTAACAAAAGGACCTACATTTCGAGGATGTGCCAAGGGAAACATGTCTAACTTAGTACTTTCAGCCCATGTAAGTGGCTCAATACAATAATCAGGCTGTACAACCCAATGTGTATCAATTAAATTAATTCTGTTAAGTTTTAAGCCTTTAGCACGTTTTTTTGCATGCTGAGAAATGAATATAACTTTAGCGCCTACCTTTTTAGCCGCCTTCATATGCCCTGCACGTCCTGCACAATCAAAAACAACGACATCAGGTTTAAATTGCTCTATAAAGTCGCAAACAAAATCAAGCTCTTTAGTCGCTGAGTGTTCGAGTAGTGTAGCTTTAAAAGGACAAGTTTTAGCATAAGGAGTATGCTTATTTAATATAAAATGAATATCGAGAGAATCTGCAAGTTCTGCCTGTAAACTTTGAGCCAACAACAACGAGCGCATATATTCACCAATGCCTTCCGGTGATGATACTGGAATAAATAAAAGTCGTTTGTTGCTCATTGCATTCTCAATGTCCTATTTGAGCTCCAGTATATCAATCAGATACTTATTACGATAGACAGGTTACATTTTAATATATTAAATTAACTCTATAAATTTGATTATTTACTGCAATAGCAGACTTAGATTGATAAACTTAGCCGCAATCTTAATCACAAGGATCTGAACTTTGCGAAACAGAATTTTTCTACTTTCTACTCTTTTTTGCGCTATGAGCGCATCAGTTAATGCTGAGCCATGGGTAAAACCCGATGATTATGGTCTAAGAGCTGATATTCAACAATTAGCTGATGCCGGTGTTATTTTAGCTCCTGTAACTACCTATCCGCTTATGTGGAAAAGTTTTATAAGCGATGTGGAAAGTATGCCGCTGGAGCAATTATCTCCAAGCTTACAAGATGCTTTACTTCGCGTTAAACATCGATATAAATCAGAAAATAGTAGCTCACATAGTCTTCAATTATCAGCTTTTGCAGCCACAGATCCAATCATAGCAACAAGCTTTGGTGCAACAAATACTCAAGAAACAGAGCTTTCTGCAGCTTACGCTTATTTAGGCGATAACTTTGCAGCTAAAGTAGCTATAAATTATAGAAAAGACGGTAAAAAGTGTTTAGTTGATGGAAAAACGACTGACGATATAGTTACCAACGAGCAAGCTTTAACCGATTGTAACGATACCTCACTTGATGATAGTTACTTAGCTTACCGTTTAGGTAACTGGATTTTTAGAGCCGGTGCTGTTGAACAATTTTGGGGACCTGGTGTTGATAACAGCTTAATTATATCAGGTAATGCGAAACCTTTACCTGCACTAAGTGTTACCAGAGAAAAAAGTACTGCTTTCGAGACACCATGGCTGAGCTGGATTGGTCAATGGAGCTTTACTGCACAAATGGCTAAACTTGAGTCTACGCGTGTTATACCTGATGCTTTACTGTGGAGTACCCGTGTTAATTTCCGCCCTATTCAACAGCTAGAAATTGCACTTAGCTGGTCTGCACAATGGGCTGGCGATGGACAACCTAGCTCTGCGGGTGATTTTATTGATGTTATAACTGGCCAAACAACTTGCACAGATGGTAATGACAGCTGCGACAGTCAATTTGAGTCAAAAATAGGTAATCAACTGGCTGGTATTGATATTCGTTGGTCAGATACCTTATTTGATCAACCATATGCGGTTTATGCCAGTACTATAGGTGAAGATGCTAGCTCACAGTTTAAACCCGCTGATAGAGCATACTTATTTGGTGTGCAAACAACACAGCGCATTTATGCTCAAAACATATTAGTAAATGTTGAATATATAGATACTGGTGTTTCATGCCAAGCTGAATCAAAAGTTGAAAATTGTTACTATGAGCATGATGATAAGTTGTCGGCTTATAGATCAGGCTACCGATACCATGGTCGTACAATTGGCTCAACCTACGATAACGATGCACAATCAGTCGTTTTAACTCTGCTAGGTCAGTTATCTAATGGAAACGATTGGCAGGTAAAATTACGTAGTGTTGATTACAACAGCGATAACAGGGACCTTTACCCTAACAACCCAGATTTAGGCAATTCTATTACTAAAACAGGGTTTAACTCTAAGCAATTAGAACTTCGTTACAGAATGCTTTCTATGGGAGGACGCGTCACTTTAGGTGCTTTTGCGTCTAACAACGACGGCGCTGAAAACGATACTTCTGCATTTGCTAAGTACGAATATAACTTTTAATACGTTACTTTAATAAAGTAACGTATTAAAAGTAAGAAAGGGATGAAAACAGTGTTTTCATCCCTTTTTGTATTTTTTAAGCAAACTAAATCAGTAATTACTGTTTAATTTTACTAATTACTTTTGATGTTGAGCACCCATCTAAAAATTCAAGCACTTCAACTTTTCCGCCATGGCGAAGTACATGCTCAGCACCCGCTATTTGCTCTACGGTGTAGTCACCACCCTTAACTAAAATATCAGGGCTTATTTGCTCAATTAATTTAGCGGGAGTATCGTTTTCATCTAAACTGCCAAACGGAATAACCCAATCAACTGATGAAAGTGCGCTAAGTACCATTGCACGTTCATCTAATGGGTTAATAGGACGATCTGCCCCTTTTAAACGCGTAATAGATTCGTCATTATTTAATCCAACAACGAGTCTATCGCCTCGCGCTTTAGCTTGTGCTAAATAACGCACATGCCCAGCATGTAAAATATCAAAGCAGCCATTAGTAAATACAATGGTTTCACCGTTTTGTTTTGCAAATTCAATATGCTGAAGTACATCATCAAATGGTGTTTGGTAATGCTCACCAGTAGTATGTAAATACTGACCAAGCTTACGACTTAACTCTTCTGGCGAAACTGTAGCTGCACCAAATTTACTAACCGCTATACCTGCCGCTAAATTAGCAATTTCGACTGCATCTTTAGGTTCCATGCCCGCACCAAGCATAACCGCGAGTGTAGCTATAACCGTATCACCGGCCCCAGTCACATCGCTTACTTCAAGCTCTTGTGCTGCAAAATCAAACTTTTCATCTGCATTAATTAACGACATACCTTGCTCAGAACGCGTAAGCAACATGGCTTTAATGCCATTTTTGCTAATTAAATCACGCGCACTTGCTGCTAAAGCTTCTTCTGAATCGGTTTGACCACCCGCTAACTTAAACTCATGTAAATTAGGCGTAATGTAATCAGCACCTTCATATAAATGTAAATCTGGCGATTTAGGGTCGATTAAAACCGTTTTTCCGGCGCCCTTAGCAAGGCTTACCATCTCTTTAATTAAGCTTAAAGATCCTTTGCTGTAATCAGAGAACACAATAAAATCGTATTCATCAAGTACAAGCTCTAAACGGTTTAATAAAAGTTGACTGTGTTGCTCGGTAAATGTTTCTTCTAAATCAAGACGAACGAGTTGTTGGTGGCGGCTAATAACACGCATTTTTGAAATAGTCGGTAAATCACATACACTGACTAATTGTGAACTTATTTTTTCACCTTTTAAAATAGTCTCTAAAATCTGCCCGCTTTCGTCTTCACCAATTAAGCCCAGTAAGCCAACTTTTGCATCTAACCGCGCTATATTTTTTGCAACGTTAGCTGCGCCGCCCGCTTTGTCTTCAAATTTACTTACTTTAACAACAGGTACTGGCGCTTCAGGCGAAATTCGACCTGTATCACCATACCAATAACGGTCTAGCATTACGTCGCCAACAACTAATATTCGTGCCGCTGATAAGTTTTTTAATAACGATAAATCCATTACTGCTGCTCCGCAACAACCATATCCATGGCTTCACATAACCAGTGACCTATAAACATGTGAGCTTCTTGAATACGTGCTGTTTCGTCATTTTTTATAATGATAGGTAACTTAGCAATGTCTTTTACTTTACCGCCATCACGCCCAGTTAATGCCACTGTAAAAGCGCCTAGTTTATTTGCAGCTTCTAATGCTAAATTAATATTATTACTAGTACCTGATGTGGTTAAACCAATCACTAAATCTTCTGGCTTACATAGCGCTTGAACTTGGCGTTCAAACACCGTATCAAAGTGATAATCGTTGCTGTGTGCTGTTAAAATTGATGTATCTGTAGTCAATGCCATTGAGGCAAGCGGACCACGTTCTAATTTGTAACGCACTACAAATTCTGCTGCTAAATGCTGCGCATCGGCTGCACTACCGCCGTTACCAAACCAAACAATCTTGCCACCAGCTTGTAATGCACTGTGGCATGCTTCTAACAGTTGCATAGATTCTTGATGATAAGCTTCCATCGTTTCAAATAATGCTTGATGACGGTTTAATGTTTCAACGTAGCTAGTTGCCACTGAATCGATAATTGACATGAAAAATTCCTCTAGGAACTGAAATAGCAGGGAAAAATTAAATCCATTATTCCATAATTTTATTTAATTGTGTGCATTTTATCGGGTTATAACTGAACCCAGACCATATTTTATTGCGAGTATGTTTAGAAAACGGCTATTTCACGGTAAACTAACGCCACTTCCCTTTAAGAAAGATCAGTATGGCACGCATTTTTTACTCTCTAGCATTAATTTTTATTAGCCCACTGATTGTATTTTATCTCTATATTTTACGAGGTAAAAAAAACCAAGGTTATCGTGCACACTTTAAAGAGCGCTTTGGGTTTGTCAGTAAGTCTTTATTTACGACTAAAACCAAACCTTTAGTTTTTCATTGTGCTTCTGTTGGTGAGGTACTAGCCGCAACGCCGCTTATTAAAGCTCTTCAAAAAGCGCATCCAAATTTAAATATACTTATAACCTGTAATACTCCAACAGGCAGAGAGCAAATACTTAACCAGTTTAAAAATACTGTGGCGTATAGCTACTTACCAATCGATTTTCCGTTTGCGACAGCCCGATTTTTAAAGCGTATAAAGCCACAAGCATTATGTATTTTAGAAACCGAGCTATGGCCTAATTTAATGGCGATAAGTCACAAAAAAAATATACCGGTACTTGTCATCAATGCAAGACTCTCTGAAAAGTCGCAGCAAGGCTATCTAAAGGTCGCTAAATTAACGCATATTATTATGCGCTCAATTACAGTACTTGCGAGTCATAACAAGGCAGATGCGGAGCGTTTTATAGAGCTTGGCCTTGAAGCTTCAAAAAGCCATGTAACAGGCTCTATAAAATTTGATATAACACCAAGTGACGAGCAATTAGCCAAAGTACTCAACCTTAAACAGCTTTACAGTATTAATAAAAATAGTAGTAATGAAAATAGCAGTACTGAACACATCAATGACGAACGCTTTGTATGGGTGGCAGGCTCAGCACATCCTGTAGAGCATGAATTAGTACTTGCGGCTCACCAACAGTTACTAAAAAAGCAACCGAACGCATTACTTATAATTGCCCCGCGCCATCCAGAGCAATTTGATAAAGTAGCTGAGCTTTTAACACAAAGCCCACTTAGTTTTAGCCGTCGTAGCCAAAATAACTACAACAATGAACAAGTACTCCTTGCTGATACGCTTGGTGAATTACAGTGTTTATATGGCGCTGCAAATGTGAGCTTTATTGGTGGCAGCTTAATACGTAGAGGTGGACATAACCCACTGGAATCAGCCGCGTTTTCAGTAGGTGTAATAACAGGTCCGCACACATACAATTTTGATCATGTTTATCCCGAGCTAATAAAGCTTAAAGGCGCTGTAGTGGTTGATAGCAACGACGAATTAGCTAAGCAGCTCATAACGTTTAGCCAAAACACAAAATCGTGCCAAACCTTAGGTATTAAAGCTGCGCAATGCGTAGCTAAAAACCAAGGTGCAATACAAAAAACACTTACCATTATTAACCAATATTTAGAGCCAAAACCGTGACCAGCATAGCTATAAGCCAAACCCGCGAATGGGTGTCATCTGTTATCGTTAAATATAACTTTTGCCCGTTTGCTCGTAAAGAAGTAGAAAATAACTGTATTCATTACATCGTAAGTCCAGCAGCAAGTATGGATGATGCTGTAATGGATATGCTTGAGCAATGCGTTGAGCTTGACCGCGAACCAGAGCGCGAAACAACCCTTATCATGTTTGACAACGGCTTTAGTGACTTTGAAGACTTTTTAGACTTGGTCGATTTAGCAAATGCGCTTTTAGTCGCGCAGGGGTTTGAAGGTAAGTATCAAATTGCTAACTTTCATCCTGATTACGTATTTGCCGACAGCGATGAAACTGATGCCGCAAACTACACAAATAGAGCGCCCTTTCCTACTTTGCATTTAATTCGCGAAGCAAGCATGAGCGAAGCACTTGATAGTTATAACGAGCCTGAATCTATTCCTGAACATAATATAAACCTAGCAAGGCGTAAGGGTATTGATTTTTGGCAGCAGTTACTTGAAGGCTGTAAAAAACCGAGCGCTTAAATGCTCGGTTTTATCTTGGTTTGTACAAAACTTTGTGCAAAACTTTTTACAAAATAAAGCAATAACTAACGCTTATTTTTTAACCCAGTTACCATTTACTTCAACGTAATGACCACTTTGGGTTTTTTCAATTGTTTTGGCAGCAGCAAGCGCTTCAACTTGTGAAAGCGACAAGTTATTCTTTTTAGCGAGCTTTAAGTACTGCGCTTTACGCTTTGCATTTATGTCATCAACAACGGCTTTTGCCTCTGCGTTTTGTACAACAAGTCCTAAATAACCAGAGCTATCTTCACCTACTAAACCTTGGTTTTTAGCGTCATCAAGGCTAATAGCCCACGCAGAGAACGACATACATACTGCACTAACTAACGTAATAATATTTAATTTTTTCTTCGTATTCATGTTTTAGCTCCTTAAAATAACTCACTGTCGTCACTAAACAAACTGTCGAGTTCTTTATCTACTTTTACGCGAATTTCGTGATCGACCTTCACATTTAAATTAATAGTAATGGGCTCTTTAGCAGACACCTCAACACGGTGCGTGCAAGCACTTAGTGCACTAATAGCACTCAGCGCGAGCAGTACTTTTATCAATAACGACTGTCTCATTATTAGTTTCCTTTTTGTGAGTATTGTTGCTCAACTTTTTGTGTAATTTCGTCACTTAAACGCAATGCGCGTAAAAGTGTAAATACGTTTTCTTCGTGGTTATAATTAAAGTTAACTTGCTGCTGCTCTTGTTTATTATAGCCTTGTAAATTAACCCCAAGCTTTAACCAGCCATCGTTTTTTAATGCCACACTACTATTAAGTTTTTGAATATCTAAATTAGTTAATAGTCCTAATACAGGTTGCAACTCTTGCTGTTGCTGCATCACCGAATCAAATGCGGCATTATTGGTAATTTTTAAATTACCTGTGCCTTGGCTAAATAAACTGCCATCAATGATTTCAATTTCACCACTATTAAAGTGAACTGGCAACGCACCTGCTAAGCGTCCTGTTAATACAATGCCCGACTTATCGTCGAGTGTAACGAGTTTACTTGCATCAATGTTTTCAAACTTAACATTGGCAACTTGGTTTGGCTTCCCTATTGCGTAGGTATCTAATGAAAACTCGCCCCCAAACACACTTCCTTTTACATCATTTATAAGCGCGGTATTGCCACTCACTTGCCATTGCCCTTCAATCGCTTTAACTACGGCACCCGCTCTAAACTCATTTAAATTAAAGATAGTTGGTTTTACATTAAACTTACCTGAATTATATTGCCCGCTAAACACGCTATTCAAATCACTCGCAAGGTAATCGTTATACAGTGCACTTGTATGACTAACCCCTATATTGAATGAAGCGTTTTGCAAGTTTACATCACCACTAATATAGCCATTAAATTTACCCTCGGTAAGTTGCGCAAGTGGAGCAAATTGACTAATAAACGTATTTAATAACAATGCACTTTGCTCAGGAATAATTACTTCAAACGGATGAGCTTGCGCCGATACATGATGATTTACCACTAACTCAACATCGTTTACGAATATATGATGCGTGGCTTTTAGTGCACGACTTTGCAGCCCTGTAGACTCTACTTTTATATTATTAAGCTTTATGTCAGGGCTATTAACAGCCTTTATATTCGTTTTTGCTGTTAGATCAGCAAATAACTCACCTACGCCTAAATTAGCATTTACTGTTAATATGTTACTTATATCTGTGACTTTAAATTCTTTATATTCTGCGCTTTTTAATTGCTGAGTTAACGCTACCTCTGCGTTTAACTGTTTATCCATTTTTGCTGTTAAATCACCTTGGTATTGCACTGCACTTATATCAAACGTATCTACATTATTAAGCGTTAATTTAGCATTTATAAGCCCAACTGGTTTTGAGTCTATAAACTCACTTATATCAAAATCACCACTAAGGTGAAGTTCATTCGCTATTGCAGGAACAAAATCAGGCAAGCTTTCAAGCATAACGGCGTAATCGCCTTTAATCGCAGCGCCAGATAACTGAGCATTAACGTTAATATTATTTATATCGGGTGTATTTATTTGAGTTGATAAATTTGTCTGTACGTTTTCAAGTGGCGATTTAATATTAAGTGCTGTATCTGTCATTAAAATATCGAATTGCTTATCGCCCTCACTCATCAAATTAATTACAGGTACACTGAGCTCACTACCCTCTAAACGAATTGATTGAGGGAGTTTAAGTTGCCAATTTGAAGGAACTTGATTGCTCACAAAACCTGCGTATTCACTCGGTGGCATTAACTCAGTACAACTTGGTGTTAAATTAATTTTGTTATTAAGCAAATCCGTATCAAGCATTAGCGCTTGGCTATTTAAATTAAAATGAGTTGCCAACTTGCCCGTAGTTAATACGTCAACCTGGCACTGCTCATAAGTATGAGCAAACTGGGCGCTAATATCGCCATTTAATTCAAGCTCTATACCGTCAAAGCTAAACGCTTGCTGAGTATTAAAATTAACGCCAGCTATTAAGGTATTTTTAGTGTTTATAACTTGCTTTAAAAGAGTGTCATTAATTAAAAACTGACCACTTATTTTATTAACAGCCAAATTTGCACTCGCGTTTATATCACCAGTGACATTAAACTGATTTAGTGTGGGTTCTAATATACTTATTTTAAGTGGCTTATTGAGCTCGTCACTTTTTACTACAAACTGTTTAATACTGATTAATGGGCGATTTAAGGGAAGCGCTAAATCGAGATTTTTAGCAAGTTGATTAGCATTATCACTTTTAGGGAGTGAATTAACCGTTAGCACTGCATTTTTAATATCTACACGCTTTGTATTTGCAGTAATACCAGTGAGTTGTAATTGTTGATTTTGATAATTTACACACACTCTGTCAGCATGAATATTTAGTTCAGACGTAATTGAAAAATCGAGACAACTTAACGTAATGCCTGCTTTTTTGAGCTCAGGCGCTATAACCCACTGCAATAGCGGCAAGCGAAATACATAACCAAGCAGCAAGGTACTTAGCAATAAAACACCAACAATTAAACCAACTCGCTTAAACATACTATCCTTAAATGCTTTGTGCTTTGTGCTTTGTGCTTTTAGCTTTTAGCTTTTAGCTAAAACTATACTAATCAAAAAAGGCTGCACAATGCAGCCTTTTTTATTTTACAGCTAGATTATGAATCTAACTTGTATAAACGCAAATGTAATTAACCTACATTTTTACGTGCATTACGGAACATACGCATCCACGGGCTATCTTCGATCCATTCATCAGGATGCCAAGAGTTAGCAACGCTTCTAAATACGCGTTCTGGATGCGGCATCATTACAGTTGCGCGACCATCAGTAGAGGTAATACCGGTAATACCTTCTGGAGAACCATTCGGGTTAGCTGGGTACTGCGTTGTAGGGTTACCGTAGTTATCTACAAACTTAACCGCTACAGTGCCGCTATTAAGCGCGGCCTTAGTTGCGGCATCGTTTGCAAACTCAGCATGACCTTCACCATGAGAAACCGCAATTGGCATACGTGAGCCAGCCATTCCGTTAAAGAACACAGATGGATTCTCTTGTATTTCAACTAAACTAAAGCGAGCTTCAAAACGCTCTGATTTATTAGTTACAAAACGCGGCCAGTGCTCAGTGCCAGGGATCAACTCTTTTAACGTTGATAACATTTGGCAACCGTTACATACACCTAAGCTAAAGGTATCTTCACGATGGAAGAAGTTTTGGAACTGATCGCGTGCCATGTCGTTAAACAAAATAGACTTAGCCCAACCTTCACCCGCACCAAGTACGTCACCGTAAGAGAAGCCACCACATGCCACTAAACCTTTAAACTGCTCTAGTGTTAAACGACCTTCTAAAATGTCGCTCATGTGTACATCAACGGCTGCAAAACCTGCGCGGTTAAACGCTGCTGCCATTTCTAGGTGAGAGTTAACACCTTGCTCACGTAAAATAGCCATTTGCGGTTTAGCACCGGTTGCAATGTATGGCGCTGCTATGTCTTCGTTTAAATCAAAGTTTAGTTTTACATTTAAGCCAGGATCTTTTACATCAAATTTTGCATCAAACTCTTGCTTAGCACACTCGGGGTTATCACGACGCGCTTGCATTTGATACGTTGTTTCAGCCCAAATAGTACGAAGCTCAGTACGCGTATGATTAAGCACCGTGTTTTCGCCACGGTTAAATATAATCGTATCGTCGCTATTAAGTGTACCGATGTTGTGAGTAATTGCTGCAATACCATGTTGTTCAAACACAACATTTACTGCATCTAAATCACTATTTGCAACTTGAATTACTGCACCTAGCTCTTCGTTATAAAGCGCTTCAATGTCAGAGCCTGTTAAATCTGCTAAATCAACCGTTACACCGGTATGACCCGTAAACGCCATTTCAGCAACCGTGGTAAATAAACCACCGTCTGAACGGTCATGATAAGCAAGTAACTTACTATCAGCCACTAGCGCTTGCATTGCGTTATAAAAGCCTTTTAATAACTCAGGGCTATCAACATCAGGTGTTACATCACCCAATTGCTTATAAACTTGCGCAAGGCTTGATGCGCCCATGCGGTTTTTACCCGCACCTAAATCAACTAATATAAGCGATGTATCGCCTTTATCTGTACGCAGTTCTGGAGTTACTGTTTTACGTACGTCGTCAACACGACCAAATGCCGTTATAACCAATGAAAGCGGCGATGTTACTGATTTTTCTTGTGAGTCACCTTCATCTTTCCATGTCGTTTTCATCGACATAGAATCTTTACCTACTGGAATAGTTAAACCAAGCGCAGGGCAAAGTTCTTCGCCTACGGCTTTAACTGCTTCATACAAGCCCGCATCTTCACCTGGGTGACCCGCTGCTGCCATCCAGTTTGCTGATAACTTAATATTTTCAAGGCTACCAATGTTTGCACAGGCAATATTAGTTAACGATTCAGCCACCGCTAAACGAGCAGATGCACCGTAATTAAGTAATGCCGCAGGAGTACGCTCACCAAGTGACATAGCTTCACCGTGATAAGTGTCATACGTTGCCGCAGTTACTGCACAGTTAGCAACAGGTACTTGCCAAGGACCGACCATTTGATCGCGCGCCACTAAGCCAGTAACTGAGCGATCGCCGATTGTTATTAGGAATGTTTTTTCTGCAATGGCTGGTAAACGCATTAAGCGCTGCGCTGCATCGGCTGCATTTATTAATGTAGTATCAAGCGCTTTACCAACAACTTGCTTTGACGTTACATCGCGGTGCATTTTAGGTGCTTTACCTAATAATACGTCCAGCGGTAAATCAACGGGGTCATTTTTAAAGTGACTGTCTGACACGGTTAAGTGAGGTTCAGCGGTTGCTTCACCAATAACTGCGTACTGAGCGCGTTCGCGCTTACAAATTGCTTCAAAGCGATCAAAGTCTTCTACGCCAACAGCGAGTACATAACGTTCTTGTGATTCATTACACCAAATTTCGTGTGGTGCCATGCCTGGCTCATCGTTAGGGATGCTGCGTAATTGGAACTTACCACCACGTCCACCATCGTTAACAAGCTCAGGAAACGCATTTGATAAACCGCCAGCGCCTACATCGTGGATGAATGCAATTGGGTTTTCGTCACCTAGCTGCCAACATTTATCGATAACTTCTTGGCAACGACGTTCCATTTCTGGGTTTTCGCGTTGTACAGAAGCAAAATCTAAATCTTCGTTTGATTGACCTGAAGCCATGCTTGATGCAGCACCACCGCCTAAACCAATGTTCATTGCAGGTCCGCCTAGCGCAATTAATTTAGCGCCAACAGGTATATCCCCTTTTTGAACATGATCAGAGCGAATATTACCTAAACCGCCAGCAAGCATAATTGGTTTATGGTAACCACGTACTTCTTCGCCGTTATGGCTTGTTACTTTTTCTTCGTAAGTACGGAAGTAACCTAGTAAATTAGGACGACCAAACTCATTATTAAATGCAGCGCCGCCCAGTGGACCTTCTGTCATAATATCAAGCGCGTTAACAATACGACTCGGCTTACCAAAATCGCTTTCCCATGGTTGCTCGTAACCTGGAATACGTAAGTTTGATACCGTAAAGCCAACTAAACCAGCTTTTGGTTTAGAGCCACGACCTGTTGCGCCTTCATCGCGAATCTCACCGCCAGAGCCCGTAGCTGCACCAGAGAATGGCGCAATAGCTGTTGGATGGTTATGAGTTTCAACTTTCATTAATATTTCAATGTCTTCTTGATGATACGCATATTCACCTTGCGCATTTGGGAAGAAGCGACCCGCTTTTGAGCCTTTCATTACTGCCGCGTTATCTTTATACGCCGACAATACATTTTCAGGATTTAGCTCAAAGGTATTTTTAATCATTTTAAACAGCGATTTTGGCTGCTCTTTTCCATCGATTGTCCAGTCAGCATTAAATATTTTATGGCGACAATGCTCTGAGTTTGCCTGTGCAAACATAAACAATTCGATATCATTAGGGTTACGTCCTAACTTTATAAAGTTTTCTACCAAGTAATCTATTTCGTCATCAGCAAGGGCAAAACCTTGCTCAACATTGGCTATTGCTAATGCTTCGCGTCCGCCACCTAAAATATCAACAGACGACATTTGGCGCGGTGCATCACTGCGAAACAGTTGTGCAGCATCTTCAAGCTCACTATGCGTGGCTTCGGTCATACGGTCGTGTAATAACGCAATTACTTGTGCAAGTTGTTCTGCGTTTAAGTCACCTTCAACATAATAAGCAATACCGCGTTCAACACGGTGAACCTGTTTTAAACCACAGTTATGGGCAATATCGGTTGCTTTAGATGCCCAAGGTGAAATGGTACCTGGGCGAGGTGTAACAAGTACAAGTTTGCCGGCTGGGGTATGCTCAGCAATAGTTGGACCGTAAGTTAATAGTTTTTCAAGCTTGGTTTGCTCGGAGCTACTCAACGGCGATGTTAAATCGGCAAAGTGAGCATACTCGGCGTATACGTTAGTGACTGGAAGTTGCGATTGTTGGCAACGCGCTAAAATTTTATTAACTCTGAACTCTGACAGTGCTGGTGCACCACGAAGGATCAACATAGGTAATTTCATCCGGGGTTAGGGATTGAACGATATTTTAGGCACGCATTATAGTCCAATTAGCATTCAGATTTAACTCAAAATTACGCTTTTCATAAAATTAACTTTTTAGCTTTATTTATAGCCTCTTTTGGTTAATAAAATAAAAGGTAAAGTGACGCGATGGCTTAGTTTTGCTATAACGGTGACTGGCGAGCTTAAGGGGCACTCAATGTTCAAAGAAAAACTAATAATAATCATTACTTTAGTTATGCTGTTATGTGCATGCGATATGCAAGAGCAGCCAACTCAACTCGCCCAAATAAAAGAACACAATAAAATACGTGTGGGTACCCTTGCGAGTGCTAGTAATTATTATCAAGCCGTTCAAGGTGAGCAAGGCTTTGAATATGAGTTATCTCAAGCCTTCGCTGAATATTTAGGTGTAGAGCTTGAAATAGTCCCTTTCTTTAACTTATCTGACATGTTTGAACGCCTTGAAAGCGGTGATTTAGACTTAATAGCGTCAGGACTTACCTATAATAAAACCCGTGCAGAGCAATACCGCTTTGGGCCAACTTACAGAACAATTAGCCAAAAATTAGTTTATAAGCAAGGTCGCGTTCGTCCTCGAGAGTTTGACGATTTAGACGGTAACTTTACTGTTATAGCTAAAAGTAGCCACTCGCTTACTCTACAAAAAATGAAGAAGAACAATCCAGACCTTACCTGGATAGAGAGCGAAGAGTTTGATGAAGAAGAATTACTTCAAGCGGTTATTGATGGCGAGATAGATTACACCCTAGCCGATACACATACATTATCGTTGTTTCGCCGTTATCACCCCAATTTAAGCATCGGTTTTTCAGTTAGCCATAACGACCCTATTGCATGGATACTCAATAAATCAGATGACGACTCTTTATATGCGTTATTGGTGCCATTTTTTGGTGACGTTAAGCAAAGTAACCAGCTCTACGTACTCGAAGAAAAGTATTTTGGTCACGTACGCCAATTTAATTATGTAAATACCCTTGCTTATATCGAAGCAATTAAAGAAACCTTACCAACATACCAGCCATGGTTTGAACAATATGCAGGTAGCCTTGACTGGCGATTATTAGCAGCACTAAGCTATCAAGAATCTATGTGGAATCCTCGCGCTAAATCACCAACAGGTGTGCGCGGCATCATGATGCTAACTCGCAGTACAGCCAAACAAGTGGGTGTTACTAACCGATTAGAGCCAGAGCAAAACATTCGTGGTGGCGCTAAATACTTAAGCAAGCTTATTAAACGTATTCCTGACCGTATCCCGCAACCCGACCGCACATGGCTTGCTTTGGCCGGATACAATGTAGGTTGGGGGCACGTTAACGACGCACGTATAATTACCGAACAGCAAGGTGCAAGTCCTGACAAATGGGCTGATGTAAAAAAACGCCTACCGCTATTAATTAAAAAGCGCTATTACCGTAAAACTCGCTACGGTTATGCCCGAGGCGATGTAGCTGTTAAATATGTCGATAATATTCGTCGCTATTACGATGCACTTGTTTGGCTAGATGAAAATGATGCTATTGCTGCAGAGCCTGAGCCAAAACCAATTACAGAGTTGAGCACTGATACTGAGCTAAAGCTAAACGAAAAAAGTGAAGTGAAAAGTGAAGTAAAAAGTAAGGCAGATGAAGCTCAAACAGAAAAACAACAACCTATAATCGAACCCGAACAGTCGAGTGAAAACAATGGCTAAGATTAATATAAGTACCCGTTTATTGAGTATGTCAGTAAGCAAAATTTAAGTAAATTAAATATCTGTTTACTTGTCACCAAATGATCACTAATGTGTGTTACTTGTATATTATTATTTTATAAGATATACCCGTGCCTTTCTCACTCTTGCATTAGGAGAAAACATGCTAAAACGTAGACGCACACAAAGATTAAAACGCAATGTCATTTATTCAACGGCCACACGTCGTCGTGTTATGTTGCGAAAACTACACAAAAAAATCATCTGGCGTCGCCGAATGTTTGCTATGCAGCAAATGGCCGAATCAGAAATAGAGCCAATCGCTAGTTAACTCTAGTTAGGCTTATTTATTTGTTCATCACGAGCAGCTTTCTTAGCTGCTTTAATTTGCGCTCTTCTACGTTTAAAAAAATTCGAAATAGTATCACCGCACAGCTGTGCCAAAACACCACCGCACACCTCAACTTGATGATTTAACTTAGGCTCTTGTAATAAATTCATAATTGAACCCGCAGACCCTGTTTTAGCATCGACTGCTCCAAATACTAAACGCTTTATTCTGCTATGCACTAACAATCCCGCACACATAGAACAAGGCTCTAACGTTACGTATAGGGTGCAATCAATTAAGCGGTAATTGTTAAGGACTTTTCCAGCTTCTCGCACTGCAATCATTTCGGCATGGGCAGATGGGTCATTATCCGTTATTGAGCGGTTATACCCGACTGAAACTAGCTGGTTATCTTTGACTACAATTGCTCCAACCGGAATTTCATCAAGCAGCTCTGCTTGCTTTGCATACAAAAGCGCTTGTTCCATCCAGTAGGAATCATCAAATGGTTCGTTCATTATTTCTACTTAAATAACCTTTTATGCTGTAATTATACCTAGTTAGCACTCTAAAGTGCGCCATTCATTACTTTATTCCAAAAATAAAACAATATTTACCCGTTTGTAATGGCTCACTCGTGCTGATTTACGCTATAATCTCACGCTTTTTTTATTTAGCTCACAACACGGGTAGCAAATGAAATTTCCTGGACGCCGCAGGCATAAACATTATTTTCCAGTGGAAGCCAAAGATCCACTTACCAATCAACTTAACGCAACAGAGCGATTACAACGTAGTTATATTACGGGTATCGATCAGATCGTTGTTGATATAGAGGCAAAAGTTGATCAAGCTTTCCTTGACGAATTTCAACTACGTAGGGGGATGTCGCAAGTTATTGATAGCGATACAACAAACGCCTTATACGATCGTTTAAAATTAAACAATATGGTTGATTTTGAGTTTGCCGGTGGAACCATTGGTAACACTATGCACAACTACTCTGTACTTGCAGATGATCGCTCAGTTTTATTAGGCGTAATGAGCGAAAATATAAAAATAGGTAGCTACGCTTACCGTTTTTTATGTAATACCTCAAGCCGTGTAGACTTAAACTACCTTCAACCAGTTGATGGGCCTGTAGGCCGTTGTTTTACATTAATTGATGAAACCGGTGAGCGTACTTTTGCAATAAGTGCAGGCCTAATGAATCACTTACGTCCTGAATCTATCGATAAAGACCTTATTGAGAATTCATCAGCGTTAGTGATTAGTGCCTATCTTATGCGTACTCAAGGTAGCGAAACAATGACTGAAGCCACTATGCAAGCGGTAAAATACGCTAATGACGCAGGTGTGCCAGTTGTGCTAACACTCGGTACTAAGTTCTTAATTGAACAAGACCCTACTTGGTGGGCAAACTTTGTTGAAAAGCATGTTGATATTCTTGCTATGAACGAAGAAGAAGGTTTAGCTATTACAGGTTTTGAAGATCCTCTTCTAGCTGCTGATAAAGCACTTGATTGGGTAGACTTAGTTATTTGTACCGCTGGCGAAAAAGGCTTATTTATGGCCGGCTACGTAGACGAAAGCTTAAAGCGTGAAACCGAATACCCGTTACTACCAGGCGCCATACCTGATTTTAACCGTTACGAATTCTCACGAGCTATGCGTAAAGATGAGTGTGATGAACCTATCAGAGCATACAGTCATACGGCCCCATTTATGGGTGGACCTGATTCAATAAAAAACACCAATGGTGCAGGTGACTGCGCACTTGCGGCTGTACTACATGATTTGTCAGCGAATGTTTACCATAAGCTTAATGTGGTAAACTCAGCTAAACATCAGCAACAAGCTATTACTTACTCGTCACTATCGCAAATTAGTAAATATGCTAACCGAGCGAGCTATGAAGTATTAGTTCAGCACTCTCCGCGTTTATCTCGTGGTTTACCTGAACGTGAAGATTGTTTAGAACAAGTTTATTGGGAACAATAAATAACGGTGGGAGCAATTATTGCTCCCTATCGATTTCCTAAAAAATAGAAATATCGAGCTTTTTAGATAGCAGTTCTAATGCTGCTATTCCTGCAACGGAGTTACCAAACGAATTAAGCCCCGGAGAATAAACAGCTACAGTAAACTTATTTGGTAACACAGCTAAAATAGTTCCTGACACTCCCGACTTACCTGGCATGCCCACTCTGTAACCAAAATCACCCGCAGCATCATATAAACCACTCGTGAATAAAAGCGAATTAAGCTGTTTATTCTGACGACTACTTAAAACACGATTGCCCGATCGATTATCAACACCTTTATTAGCTAAAAAATTATAAGCTTTTGCTAATTCAATACAGTTGAGCTCAATAGAACAAAAGTTAAAGTAAGCCCACAAAACATCATCAACTTCGTTTTCAAAATTACCAAATGACTTCATTAAATGTGCCATAGCAGCATTTCGGTGCCTGAACTCATACTCTGAATTAGCGACTTTTTTATCAATTACTATGCCTCTATTACCAGCTAATAACCTGAAAGTTTCGAGCATAGAATGCATTGGCGCAGATAAGCGGCTGTATAATGCATCACACGTTACAATTGCGCCTGCATTGATGAATGGGTTACGAGGAATCCCCTTTTCAAACTCAAGCTGTGTAAGCGAGTTAAAGGCTGTACCTGAGGGTTCCTTTCCGACTCTATGCCAAAGTTCATCACCATAACGCTGTAGTGCCATAGTAAGTGTCATAACTTTAGAAACTGATTGAATAGTGAAGCGTTGAGAACAATCCCCTGCGCACACAGTTTCACCATCAGTTGTATAAATAGCGATAGAAAATTGTTCCGGATCAACCTCGGCAAGCGCCGGTATATAATCAGCTACTTTCCCTTGTGATAATAAAGGACGTACTTCATGTGCTATTTCATCAAGCACCTTTTGGTAATCAGCTGTAGGCAATCTAGACCTCTATATCGTCATTCATAAGAATTGGATTTTAACACGCGCTATTAGGTGCACCTAGTTTTGTTGTCGAATTTAACGGTGAGATTTTACTAAATTTAAATAGAAAAAACGTCACATTACTGTATCTGGTTTCTCTTAATTAAATCCTGGTAATGTCATGATGCCCACTGCGGTGGAGAGTCACAGTGCAAATGCTACGAACTCATTGTCGAGCGGAGATTTTTATGATTTTAGTGTCGGGAGTCGCTACGCTCGCCCGACCTACGTGATAGGTGTTGATGTGAGTGTGTGTTAATTGCGTGTTTTTCACTTTTCTGCAGACATAAAAAAGCCCGAATCTTAAGTTCGAGCGCTCTACAATGTGAAGTCGGTGCGCTACGCAGTAGGATGTCGTAGTGCCCACAGCGGTAGAGAGTCACAGTGAAATACTACACTATTATTAATCGTATCGTCTCTTAGTATGCAGAGTTTTACTAATTTCAAAAAGCAAAAAACCCGTTATATTGCTATAACGGGTTTCTCTTAATTAAATCCTGGCAATGTCCTACTTTCACATAGCAAATGCTACACTATCATCGGCGCTGTTTTGTTTCACTACTGAGTTCGGCATGGAGTCAGGTGGGTCCAAAACGCTATTGTCACCAAGAAAATTCTTTTCAATTTTCTTATTTTAATTATTAAGATTAAAGTCCTTCGACTGAATTTGAAGCCTGGTAATGTCCTACTTTCACATAGCAAATGCTACACTATCATCGGCGCTGTTTCGTTTCACTACTGAGTTCG
>NZ_JADYXD010000031.1:0-44135 GCF_015864475.1 Pseudoalteromonas sp. SWXJZ10B | reverse complement strand
TTGACAGGATAAGTCAGGCTTGTAGTTAGCCATAACAGTTTACCGTGGGTGAATAATATCTATTAGATCACAGCGAACAGATGGATTCAAGGTTAAAAAGCAACCAACCAAGAATAGTTGGATACGTTCCTAAAAAGAGTAATTCTACAGCCTCAACGAGCCTGTAGATTAACTCGTTTTTTTATTTATTTTTATTGATAAACAAACCATAGCTGAGTTCCTATTTTGGTTCAATCGATTACTGTATTTTATGCAGAATATAAAGTGGGAGTTTGGTGTTGTTTTAATTGGCGTTTTGGACGGGATTACGGGTACTTGAGTGGCTTTTATTTAGGGTAAAAGCGCTTACCCTTCTTAATGCATCGTGTTTTGCAGCTTTTCTATATTATGAACAAGACAATACAGTTGCCATTGCGCATTCACTTTCGTTTGACCCCGTAAGGTCAATTTATTCATGCCTTTATTCACTGTAATGTTCCCGAACACTGGCTCAATACACCCGAGTCGTTTGCTATATTGTCGTCGACCTATGGGGCTGTCTATTTTTACTTTCATTTTGTCTACATAGCTCAGCTTTTTGCGTGATTCATTATTTATAAACTGTACTTGTCGCCCCGTTTTAATGGGTGGCTTTCGCATGCATTGCTGCTGTAGCGGGCACGTTTTACAGTCTTTTAAATAACCACAGAATCGCGTGTATTGCTGATTGTGACTTTTTACATTTATCCCGCTTCGCCACATGGCATTGCCTGCAGGGCAGCGGCATGTTTGCGTTGCCTCATCATAATGAAAATCATCTGAGGTAAATAATCGTGGCTTGCCTTTGCTGCGTTTTAGTCGGCGCTTTTCTTGCTCTGTTTCGTATGTTTCGCTGGCTTTAAACAATGGATTTCGTTTTCTAAATTGGTTGTCCGCAATGTAGGTATCGAACCCACTTTGCGCCATAAATTCAAGATTTACTTCGCTGTTAAACCCACTGTCTGCGGTGAATTTGATGGTATGCTCATCTTCCATTTTTTCTGTATTGAGTTTAGCGAGTTGCTGTTTTAATTGTGCAACGGCTGGCTGTAAAGTTTGTTGCTCGCCTACTGAGCCCCACGCTTGTGCTTGCAGGATAATTTGGTGTTTATCATCGTTTATCGCGATGCCGTTGTAACCTTGGATTGTGCCTTTTGAGGTCGTCATTTTTGCACTATCTGGATCAGTGATATTACTTTTAACAGGCTTGCCTTTACTGCCTGTTTTCTCTTCGTGAGTGGCTAAAAACTCGGTGATTTTATCTGCACTTTTATCTAGCTTTTCTTTTTGTTTTAAATCCTGAGTTATCAATTCTTCGCCCAGTCCATCTTGTGATTGGTGGCGTTCAATAATACGTTTGCTTGCGCGTTCTAGTTTTGCTTTTTTGCGACCTAACTCATCGAATGTGCCACTCCACTCTTTACTCGCATTGGACTTTAATTTACACCCATCAATGGCAAACATGTTGCGGCCTATCAAGTCTTCCTCATCACATATCATCAGCACTTGCGTAAAAATCGGCTCAATCTGTTCATGCATTTTAGCAACGAAGCCTGCTATTGATGCGTAATGCGGCTGGATATCTCCCGACACACTCATAAATAAAATGTTCGTCTCACACGCTTTAGTAATGCGGCGGCTACTAATAACACCATGCGCATAACCCAGTAAAATAATCTTTAGCATTACCGAGGGTGGATACACCGCCGCGCCCGTTTTGTCGTTGTTATACCACGTGTCAAAGCCCGACAAGTCGATTTTATTTTCGACAATATAACAAAGGGCATACCCAAAGGTGCCAGGCAAAATTTGCTAAGCAAAATTGATAGGAATGAATTTATTTTGACAGGATAAGTCAGGCTTAACTTCTCTCCCAAAGAAAGTGCCATAACGGTTTACCATAGGTGAATAATATCTATTAGATCACAGCGAATAGATGGATTAAAGGTTAAAATGCAATCAATTGAATGTAGTTGGATACGTTCCTAAAAAGAGTAATTCTACAGCCTCAACGCCGAGTTAAGGTGTGAGCAACGCAATACCGATGCCGATGCCGCCGCATAACACCTTAACCACTAAAACCAACGGATAGTAAAAATGCCGCGTGTTGTGAATCACTCTTAAACAGTTTGCTATGTTTATTTTCTTGGCCATGGGTTATCAGGTTCAACATGTATCATAGGTTTGTCATCAGAGCCCTTTCCCTGACTGCGCCCCTTACCACTAGGAGTACCCCGCCACGGACCCTTACCTGAATCACCACGAGATGCTTTACCTCGCCCAACACCGTCTTTATCGCTACCTTTCGTAGAGCCTTTACCTACGTCGTTACTTTCTTTTTTTGACATCTCAGATACCTTTTGGAACAAAGAAGCTTTCAGGTGGATATGCTTTGAGAACTTCATCGATACATTTTGTTTTTACTGCTTTTTTTTCAGTGCTTTCAGGAGACTTACTGACTAAAGTCGCTTGTTTTTCCATAATTTCATTGAACTTAATTTCGTGAGTTTCATTGTATTCCCTAGTCGTACTGATACTCACTTTTAGCTGTATCAACTCATATGATAAAACTCGATATTCGCTAAGTACTTCTTCATATAGACGCACTCTTTTGGTTATACCTAAGATTGGTTTCGCAACAGATATAACCGCCGAAATGACCAAAAATACTTGCCAAAAAACACCACCCAGACCGTCACTCCACAAAGTTAAGCCAGCTATAGCAGATGTCGAGGCTGTTGCAGCGATAGTAAACTCCATTAAATTGTTAATTCGTACATACTTTTGGAGCCTGTATCCAAAGTATTTCTCATTCAACTTTGCTGTTCGTAGCAAGTCATATACTTCCCAAACGGGATGCCTCTCTCTCAAGTTACCTCCTGTAAATATAACGAGCCTGTAGATTAACTCGTTTTTTTATTTGTTTTTATTGATTAATAAACCATAGCTGAGTTCCTATTTTGGTTCAATTGATTACTGTATTTTTACGCAGAATATAGAAGTATTTGATATTGTTTTAATTGGCGTTTTGGAAGGGATTAAGGGTGCTTGAGTAGCTTAAATTTAGGTTAAAAGGGCTTCCCCTTCTTAATGTATCGTATTTTGCAGCTTTTCTATATTATGAACAAGGTAATACAGCTGCCGCACAATAAATTAAAGGCATTCACTTTCACCAGGCCCCGTAAGGTCAATTTATTCATGCCTTAAATCACTGTAATATTCCGCTTTCTATTTGAAGAAAAGTAGGCTCTATACGGTCAAGTCATTTGGCTTTCTTTAATAAACAGCTGTTGTCGAGCAATTGGTCTGTCTATTTTTACTTTCATTTTGTCTACATAGCTCAGCTTTTTGTGTGATTCATTATTTATAAACACTAAAGGCAAAAAGAAAGACCTGAGCCAAATTATTAAGGCTGTACTTAACATTTTTCTTAAGTACTTAACTATGACATCCGTGTAGGTAACAAAGGAGCATCTTCCCTAGAAAAAACCAAAGGTCAGCGCGCTCTAAAATAGCAGCGCACTATAAGTAATATTTTATATACATTAAGGTTTCTTTATCACGTAAACTTTAATCAGAGTAATTAATTTTATAGTACTATATTTTGTAAGCTCCAAAATATACGGTTTCTTTTATTGCACCCATTTTTCTATAATCGTTTTTCTAAAGTGATATCTAAAAATCTAAACCCACCTGTAGGTAACTGAACATTAATCTTCCCATTTGTGATTTTAAACTCATCCCCTGACAAAATATCTTTAATTTTTTTAGGCGATATAGTGTTAAAGGTTACCTCAGCTAGTGCTGTTTGTGGATTAATATAACCACCATCAACCAAAGTTAAACGTAAGTTAGTCGGTGAGGTTTGCGCGACAACCCAAGCTACATTGCCCTTTACTGTAATGGGTAATAGCTTTGATTTATCCTTAATACTTTTTTCTACCGTTTTATAAAATTCTTTTGCTGGAAAACGTTGTTTACCATCTGCAGAAACATACTCCCTACCGTCAGTTAAGTACTCTTGCATAATGTTTTTATAAATAGGGTGTAAATGATCAACTAAAGCACCTCTAGCTGCTTTATCATCAGCGAATACGCCCTTTTGTGGTGGTGTAATTAACACTAAACCGTTTGGGTATTGAGGTAAGAAACCCAAACGCCTTTCTTTAACACCTGCGGCATAACGTGAAAAATCCCACTCAGTCACAGGAGCCCCAGGCCATGAGCCATTTAGTCGGCTGAATACCATTGGATTTTCATCTTCGACCTTTTGATCATACAGCGACGTTGTTTTAACATTATTCCCTTCATCTAAATAATGATTATCTGGTGGCAACATGCCAATATTTACAGGTGAATAGCTTAAAATTTCATTAGGTTTAGGTATGTACAACGCGCCTTTGCCAATTAAATCCCAAAAGGTTTTCATGTGTGTTTGGTCAACAGGAAAATTATTAATATAAGTCGCGCCATTGGCTGCACTATAGATGTACTGTCGCAGAGCATGATTAGGCAACATTTGATGCGAATTTTGTCTTAATCGATCATAACTTGTGTTATCTCGAGCTAAACGCGCTCCCCAATTGTTAACCGAACCACTAGCCCACAAACCGACTCTACCGGCAATGCTTAATTCCATCGATTTATCAGTAGTTTCTTCCATTGCAGGTACAAAAACATCGGCGAATTCACCGGAAATTAGCCTTGACCACCCTTTTTTATAAACCATTGATTGCCAGAACGTGTGCTTGTTCCTTAAAAACAAGTTGCCGTTGAGTTTTTGTGCCGCCTCCGCTAAAGGAAACATAAAATCTTCTAACATTATTTCAAAATCTTTATCGTAGTGAGCCACTTCAGGAAAAATTAAAACAGATTTTTTCCCATTGGCTACTTTTAAGGTTTTAATATGAGTATCTAAACTACGGTAGTATGGATCGTTACCATGACCGCCCCAATAGGCTGCACCAACATCACCGCTATAGAGTTGTTTGGCTTTTTCTAATATTTCTGCTTGCGATAAATCATATTTTTTTCTTCGGTCACGTTTATTTTGATAAACCTTGTTCGGTATTGCAGAACGATCCCAATTTTCAGTACCCAGGTTGCCTGAATCAAGAAATATAGGGCTATCGTATTCATTCGTGATGTGTTTAACCACTTTCTTTGATGTCTTATTTATATCAGACATTAAATATACAGGTAATGGTTTATGTTTATATGTCGTTTCTTGGTAATGCGTTAACTGCTGGTTTACCTTGTCAATATTATTCAAAATAGCAGCAATTTTCCCAGGAGGATTTAAGTTTTTAAATTGATTATCCCATCCTTTTTTCGCAATATCTAAAACGTGAATGCTGCTACCACCACTTTGACTACTGGCTAAAATAATTTTATTTGTTGCAGGGTCTTTCCACATATCGTTATACGAATACTTTCCTGTAACCACATTAGTTTTAGTTTTAACTTTTTTCATAGTGGCAGGAATAATAGTTAAACTATTACCGTAAAGGATAAATATACTTTTTTCACCTTGATATTCAACTAGTTCGGTTTGAGCTATTCGATAACCAAACTTACCGAATATAGGTGATATTGTTTTTAATGGAATAACGGTTTCAGACTTTGTTTTAGGATCATATAAGGCGATGCTTTGGTTTTTCATTTTAGTGCTGCCCAAAAGCACCTCTTGATTTGCGTCGTCATCAATATCTACTACACGTATATCACCAATGGGTGAGCGCATCGCTTTTAATGGGTCAGCAATAAATGGCTTATCTGCGAGTGGTTTAAATAAATATATAGCGCCAGATCCTTGCATTGAATTAACAACACCTAGCACCGCTAAAACATCACTACCGTCGGCTTGTTTAAGTGCTCTTAAAAAGTTGATTGAGTGACGTTTCGCTGGTTGAGAACGCGCCTGAGGGTTATCTTTGGTTGCTTTGTTTGGGCGCGATTTTTCAATTGAATAAGTTGAAGATGCAATGGTTTTTATTAACTTACCTTGAGTGTCTAAATAATAAAAATTATTATCAAAACCACCGGCGACCACATATGAAGTATTATCTTTTTTTATAGCGGTAACAGAGTACATAGGTGCATCATTAATTTTAAATGACCATTTCAATTTACCTTTGTCGGATAAACAATACACATGACCATCTGCATTAGCGGTCAATATTTCATCATTACCATCACCGGTAATATCTTGTGTCCAAACATCATGGTTCATAAAACCAGACAATTTATTTTCCCATAAAACTTTACCGTCATAATCTACTGCAAATAAAGTCCCCTCGTAACTTGAGCCTACGATGTATGAGCCAGATTTGCGATTAGCTGATCTCACTTTACTAATAGTGTATGGGGTTTCAATACTATACAACGCAGGCGTTACATCAGGCCCTAATCTACTAGGACTAGCGGTAGTGCAACCGCTTGTTAGCAATACACATAATACAAGGTATGACATTTTTTTGATTATAGTTTTCATTTTTATCCCTGAATTAAGTATTTACTCAAACATTTGATATTTCTATTATGCGGAAGGATTAAACAAGAGAACCACTTTAATTACTATAATTAAATAGACAAAGCCGAGTCACTAAATTTACTTTTGGACTAAGCGTTCATCTTTTTACTGAACTAGACTGCCACCCTAATGAAATATACAAAACGGTGCCATTAAATTTAATTTTAGATTAATAATTTATCTTTTATCGCCGGGTTATTTCATTTCATCCATTAAATAAGTCATTAGCGCTCTTACTACAAAACAAGACTGTTGTGATCAACTAATTCCGGACAGTGGGTTAAGTTTGTCTTCTGCTACAGCAGGGGCAAGCATTCGATTATAGCTATATGGCCCGCGCCAGTTATAGTAATTCATCAAATAACGTTACCCATAAAGAAAAAAGCACTCTATAAGAGTGCTTTAATTTAAGTTTTCAATCAGGCTATTCGTCTAGCCAATCTATGGCTGCGGTAGCATTTTCAAAGTATTGAACCTCACCCGATATAAACCAGTTACCTATTTTTGCCATTCGAGCTTGCCACTCTTTATTGCCGTAAATAGCTACTTTTTTAAATTCTTTAGAGTGCTTAACACCTAACTTGAGGTCATCCCACGCTGCGCGTAGTTCCCAGCCTTCAAGTTCGCTGCCATCTATTAAAACATTTACTACAGGATGATTAACTTCGCTAAGTGCTGAATTTATCATTGGGGTAATTATTTTATAGTCGTCATGAGTAAGTGTACCAACGGCTTTAAGTTTTAAAAAAAACTCTCGTCCTGCACGTTCAAGACCAATAGATAAACCATGTGTTGTGTGTACCATTGCCACTCTCCTTAAATAGTAAGTAACAAAAATACACCTTCTAAAGTTAATTAGTCCTGAACTAAATCAATAAATAGTCCTGAACTGGATCAATAAATAGTCCTGAACTGGATCAATAAATAGTCCTGAACTGGATCAATAAATAGTCCTGAACTAGATCAATAAACAATCTCAAATAAACGACTCAATTATGCGTTTTGTACACGAGATATCTGGTTTTCTACATCAGTTAAATGGCCCGTTTTAAGCCATACTTTTGCACCATTACTTCCCGCTTTAACGTTAACAGAGCTATTAATAGGCACTCTTAACCAACTATTTTTTACAAGGGTATCGGCTTGTTCATCAAATGAGCCTTCAAGTACTAGCAGCTCTGCTCCACCTTTTGCGTTTATAACCATGCAGGCGCTGGGCTTAAAGTGCAACAAGCTTACGTCTTCAAAATCGTCTTTGTATAAAGGGGTTACGGCTACATTTTTAAAACTAGGGTGCGCCGTACTTTGCATCAAGTCTGTTTGTAAACGCACGTGGGTTCGATCATCTGGCTGAAACTGCCATAACTTTACAAATATAACGCAGCCATTTTCAGACCCCGGTTTGTGCTTTGATTGCGGTGGGTTACGGATATAAGAACCTGCCACAAAGTCACCATGTTCATCTTGAAATACCCCTTCAAGCACAACAAACTCTTCACCGCCTGTATGAACATGCGGCGAAAATTCACTGCCAGGTGCATAACGAACAATAGTCGTTGCGCGAGCAACTTCGTCGCCCACACGGTCCAGTGCTCGTCTATCAACACCCGCCATTGGCGATGCAACCCACGGTAGCGTTTCGCTATGTACCACAACTCGTTTACTAAAATCGGCAGCAATTTTCATATTTGGCTCCTAACCGTAACTCCACTTAAATTTTAAACTAACAACCTAATTAAGCCGCAACACTTGGGCGTTTTGCTACTTTTTCTTGCCATGCAACTAAATGGGTTAACTCACTCGGGATTGCTATTTGTGCAAATCCAGCAAATACCAAACCAGCATACAATGTAATATCAGCAATACTAAACTGCTCACCACCAACAAATGCTGATTGCGCTAATACATCATTAAAATAGCTAAACCCTTGGCGTGCCTTTTCACCTTGTTTTTCACCCCACGCTACGTTTTGATACGTTTCTAGCTCTGGGCCTAAGCCATCAGTTGCATGATGAAAGTAAGTTGCCACAGCGTCAAGCACCATAGATTCTGCGCGCTTTTGCATCATATTAATTACTGCACGCTCTTTTGCGGTTTCACCCATTAACGATGGACCTTCAAACGCGGTATCAATGTACTCAGTAATAGCGGTACTTTCAGATATAAACGTACCGTCATCCAGCTCTAAAACGGGTACGCTTGCTAATGGGTTTTTAGCTAAAAAAGCATCTGTTCTATGTTCACCATTTAGTAAATCTACAGGCACAAACTCAACATGTGCAGTGGCATTTTTTTCAGCTAAAGCAATACGAACACGAAGTGGATTTGGAAAGTTTTCTACATCATAAATTTTCATAGCAATCTCTATCTTTATTGTTTAAAAGTGAATTAATGGCAGCAACCTACCTACCGGTAGGTAATTTATAGTATTAAACTAAATTTAAGTCAACGTTTAAATTTTTCTGATTTATAGGATTTAACTTAATTCATAATAAAATTAGGGGGTTGCTTAAAAATAAAAACGCTTGTAAATAACTACCTACTGGTCGATAATTTTGCTATTCCAATTGCATTAAATAAGTGATCTATTATTGCGCTAAGAAAATAGCGCAATAACAAGGCGAAAATTATGACATCTAGTTATTCTATATGAATAATTTTTAACGCAGTTAGTGAGTTGTTTAATGCGATACAATGATCATGTTTTAATAAAATTGGTATTACTGCAGATAGGAAAATATTAAAAGTGAGTAAAAAAGAAGCGTTATTAAAAGCAGCTGAAAACAAGGTGCGCCTTGGCGGGTACAGTAATTTTAGTTTTAGAGAGCTCGCAAGCGAAGTTGGAATTAAGAGCGCCAGTGTGCACTATCACTTTCCGACTAAGGCCGATTTAGGTGCTGAGCTTGCTCATCAATATACTAATTCTTTTTTAGCTGCGTTAGGCGAGCCAAACGAGCTTAAAGCAAGCGGTAAAAATCCTATTGATGTGTACACTCAGCTTTTTAGAAGTGCATTAGTAACCGATCGTAAAATGTGTTTATGTGGTTTGCTAGGAGCCGAAAGCGATAGCCTTCCAGATAAAGTACGCCTTGAAGTAAAACGCTTTTTTAATCAAAATTTAACATGGCTTAGCGCTGCGCATTTAGCTAATGGTGAACTCAACCCTACTAAAGCGGCTATTCAAACAGTGAGCTTGCTTGAGGGTGCTATGATGATAAGCAAAACGCTCGACGATAACAGTTACTTTGAACTTGCAACTCAGTAATACCTAAATTTAGTACACAAAAAAAGCGAGCTATTCATTATGAATAGCTCGCTTTTTTAATGCTTGAAATAACTTATGTGATTATTATTAAACCGCTGTTGGTTTAACTTTATGCTTAGAGTGCACAATAGCTAAAACAATTAAGCCAATCACTGTTACTACAGCGCCAATAGGTTTACCTAAATCACTTGATAAGTTAAGACCAATTGCGGCAGTACCAATATAAGAAACCGTTACCGCAGTTGCTATAACAGCAGGAACACTGGCAATCCAATGGAATGTACCACGGTCAAACAGGTACTTAGTGGCAAGCCATAATACGCTTGTAGAAAGCAGCATGTTTGAAAATGCAAAGTAGCGCCAAATTAATGAGAAATCGAGCTTCGTCATAAAGTACGCTATAGCAAGTATAGGCACCGCTACTAATAAACGGTTACGTAAACTTTGCGGAATATTAAACGCATCAACAACGGTTAAACGTAATGAGCGGAACGCTGTATCACCAGAAGTAATTGGGAAAACGGCTACTGCAATAATTGCCATTATACCGCCAAATACACCTAAGTAACTGTTAGCTACATGGTTAACAACTAAACCTGGACCACCTTGATCAAGCAATGCTTTTAAGCCCGCGTAACCATCTGGGAACGCTGCAATACCAGCAAGTGCCCATACACAACCTACAATACCTTCACACATCATTGCGCCGTAGTAAACTGGACGTACGTATTTTTCGTTAGTTAAACAGCGCGCAATAATTGGCGCTTGAGTAGAGTGAAAACCACTAATAGCACCACAGGTAATTGTTATAAATAACAATGGCCATGTTGGTAGTCCATCTGGATTTGGCTCTAAAAAGTCATGAGCGTGATCAGCTTCAAAGTAAGCTAAAAAGTCACTTGGTACCGGTAAGTGCGGCGCATTAATAAGTAATGAAATAGCAATTGCCACTGTCATTACAATCATTAGCCCACCAAAAATTGGGTAAAACTTAGTAATGATTTTATCAATTGGTAGCAAGGTAGCTAAAAAGTAATACGCTAAAATAGCGAGTACCCAAAAGGTATTATTTGCCAGTATTGTACCTTCAAAAAAATCAAGGTTACTTAGCAAACCTGCAGGGCTCATAATAAATACTACACCTACAAAAAACAGTAGCATGGCAGTAAATACAAGCATAAAGCCTTTAAATACGACGTTGTAATAATGGCCTGCGATTTCTGGTAGGCTTTTACCGTCTTCTTTTATACTCATTACACCTGAGAAGAAGTCGTGTACAGCGCCACCTAAAACATTACCAAGTACAATCCATACTAGTGCAACTGGTCCGTATAAAGCACCTAAAATTGGGCCAAATATTGGACCTACGCCAGCAATGTTTAAAAACTGAATTAAAAATGCTCGTACAGGGTGAATAGCTACGTAATCAACACCTTCGCTAAAGCGTTTTTGTGGTGTGTCAGCAGTTGAATCCAAACCGGCTTGTTTTTCAACAAATGGGCTGTAAAACTTATAGCCCAGTATTAAAATAGTGAGGCAGATAAAAAAGATGATCATAAAGCACGTTTCTCTTTTTGTATTTTAGTTATAGAGCGCATTGTGTGTCGCCCCGCCTTTTCAATCCGTGAATAATCGACGAACAATAACAAAGCTTCAACCCTCAAACAATAAGACGTTTAGCTAATACAATAATCGATATAAGCCACTATTTACGCAACCTGCACACTTAACGCTCCACATTGAATATTTATTACACACGTCTTATTTTGGGCACAAAAAAAGCGGTTAAACTTTTACGTTATAACCGCTTTCACACACAATGTTTTTTAAAGTGGGTTCATAAACTCACTAATTTGTTGATGCGTTAAAGTAGGTGTTGCGCCAGAACTTTCGGCGACCATTGCTCCAACGGCACATGCAAAGTCAACGGCATATTGCGCGTCGTCGTTGCTACAAAGCTGATAAATTAACGAACCTAAAAACGAATCCCCTGCGCCAACAGTGTCAATTACGCTAATTAAATAACCTGAATTATAAAAATTCTCGCCTTTGATTGTTAATAAAGCACCGTGGCTACCTTTGGTTACGCATAAGTAATCGGTATTTGTTTGCTGTGCTATAAACGCTAAATTTTGTTCAAGCGAATGAAACTTACAACCCATCGATTTTGCTATTTCGTATAGCTCTTCATCGTTTAATTTAATAAAATCTGCTTTATTCATTAAGTCTACAAGTGTTTCTAGCTTGTAATGCGGTGCACGTAGGTTTACGTCAAATACTTTAAAGTTTGCTACATCAACTAGTTGATTTAATGTTGCTAAAGACGCTTCGCTTCGCCCAATTAAGCTGCCAAATACAAATACATCGCTACTTTTAACTTTACTAAGTAACTCATCAGTAAGCGCTATATTATCCCACGCAGTGTCTGCCACTATTTCATAACTTGCTGAGCCACCACTGTCGAGTGCTACCTCAACCGTGCTAGTTTTTTTGTCACTATTAATAGCAATGTATTCGCAGCTTACGCCTTTGCTAGTAATTTCGCCAAGTAACTCAGCGCCTAACTCGTCGTTACCTACTGCACTTATCATGTCGGCTTTAATGCCTAGTGAGTTAATACGCACACACATATTAAGTGGCGCGCCACCTAGGCGTTTACCTGAATCAAAACAATCCCACAGCACTTCGCCAAAGCAGCTAACACTTACGTTTTCGCCTGATTTATGATTAATTAAAATGCTCATAATTAGTTACTCTTTTGATCAAGTACAGCCTGCATAATGGCTTTAATTTTACTATTAGGTGCATACAACGCAGCAATCGACTTTTTATATTCAGCAGTAAACGTTTCGTTATGCTCAAGCTTACCAAACAAGCTCGTTAACTTTAAAAATGCAATTGGGCTAGTTTGAGTCTCTTGCGCGTAAGAATTAAGCTCTTTGTGCATAGCATCTTGAATTTCAAGTTGCTCACCGTTTTCACTTAAACCTTTATCGCTGTATAAACACCAAGTTGCAATAACAAGCGTTGCCAGTGATACATCTCGACCTTGTACTAGGTTTTCGTTAATAGTGGCAATTAAAAACTTAGGCAGTTTAGCTGAGCTTTCACTACATATACGCGCTAGGCTGTCTTTAATATTAGGGTTAGCAAAACGCTCTATTAACGTATCTTTGTAGCTTTCAAGGTCAATGCCTTCAAGTGGTTCAAGATTTGGCGTTACTTCTTTATCCATAAAAGCACGCAGGTATGTGGCAAATAATTCATCAGATACCGTTTCGTCAATAGTGCCATAGCCATGGATTGAACCTAATAAACCAAGCACAGAATGCCCTGCATTAAGTAAACGTATTTTCATGGTTTCATAAGGCGTTACATCAGTAACAAACTGTGCACCAACAACATCCCAATTTGGACGAGAGTCACTAAATGTGTCCTCTATTACCCATTGTGTAAATGACTCACAGGTAATTGGCCACTCGTCGCTAACACCATATGCATCAACCACGTAATCAATATCACTCTTTTTAGATACCGGTGTAATACGGTCAACCATCGCATTTGGAAACGATACGTTTTGCTCAATCCACTCACTTAGGTCTTTGTCTTGCTCTGTAGCAAAGGCTAAAAGCATTTTGCGTGTTACGTTACCGTTGTGCTGAATGTTATCGCACGACTGCACTGTAAATGCGCCTAAGCCTTGCTCTTTACGCAGTTTTAACGCAGCAGTAATGTAACCAAACGCTGTAATTGGGTCGTTCGGATTATTAATGTCGTTAATAATATCTGGATTGCTGGTGTCAAACTCGCCCGTTGCAGGGTTAAAGTTGTAGCCGCCTTCGGTAATAGTAAGCGACACAATTTTAGTATCGCTGTGCGCTAACTTATTAATTACCGCTTGTTTGTCCTCTGGAGCAAACAAAAAGTCGATCATTGAGCCAATTACTTTGTTATCTATTTTACCGTCTGGGTGTCTAACAGTAAGCGTATAAAGGTAATCTTGCTGCTTTAAAATATCACGCAGACCACGGTTACCCTCTAAAAGGCCAACACCACATATGCCCCATTGCTCAGAGCCTGGGGTTTTTAAAAGCTCGTTAACATATACCGCTTGATGAGCACGATGAAAACCGCCCACGCCAATATGAACAATACCGGCTTTAACTGCGCTACGGTCGTAGGTTGGTGTATCAACATGGCTTGGTAATTGAGCCAAGCTTTGTTGGTTTAGCCCTGTAACTAGAGCGTCAGTGTGTTGATGTTGCGTCATGGTGCGACCTTACTAAACAAAAATAAAATATAAATTACGATACTGTATTACGATAAGTAATTACGATGCTGTATTGAGTACTTTATGGCGTTTTAACGACCAGTACGCAGTAACAAAATAAATAACAGTACAAATAAAACAGGCTATTTCGAATTGCGATTTATTAGCGCTGTACATACTCATAGTTTCACTGAAAAACATCACCTGGCTGGCAAATATAAAAATAATAACCAGTGAAACCGTAGAAACCGCATTAAGTACTTTGGTAAATACAGAGCTGTCAATTACTGGCTTTGGAATGTCTTTAGCTTCAGCAGCTTGATATTCTTTAATATCACGTTGCTCTTGCTCTTCTGCTTCAATCTCTTGTGTGTAATCTTCAGCGGCGCCGTATTTTTTAGCTAAAAGCGTATAAATAACGATTGTGAAAATCCACGTAGGAATAAATAAGTAGTAAAACGACATAACATCAATAGCATTTAAGCCAAAACCAAACACAAGCGCCAGCGCCCAAGAGGCAATAGCCGGTACACTGCGGGTAATATTTTTATACTTAGCCCAGTAACGTGTTAAACCAATTTTAGGAAATAACACATGCTCAGCAAATACAATGCCGCCTACTGGTACTACTAATAAACCAGCGTAGGTAAGTAGCGGTAGCATTTGTGAAAATACAAACGGGAAACACGCAATAATTACGGTTACAACACCTACAATAGCGGTTGTGCGTTCACGTGATTGATTAACAAATATAGATTGTGCTGCAAGGCCTGCACGGTAAAGGTTTGCATTAGCTGTAGTCCAACCGGCAATAATTACAATAACAAAGCCAGTCCAACCTAATGCATGGTATGCAACATCGCCCGGATCAAGTGATGAAATAGTTGTTTTAAGTAATACCGCAACACCTGCGCCCATAATACCGGCAGAGATCCACGCTAAGTAATGACCAAAAAACATGCCCACGCCAGAAAACAAGCCATAGCTTTTGCGTTTAGCAAATCTAAAAATAGCCATGTCAATCAAACCAAAGTGAGTAATTGAGTTAGCAGCCCATGCAAAACCAATTACTTCGAGTAAGCCAATGCCTTTTTCGCCATCCGCATTTGTGCCGGTCCATATGGAGGAGTCGCCTATGGTCATAAAGTCGCTAAAGCTAGTTAAAGAGGTAGAACCTAATACGTGGTTTGAAAGTTCAGGGAATAACGCGAACGAGCCTGCAATAAATATAACAAATAGCCACGGTGCACAAAGCTTTGAAAAGTCAGCAACGGTTGAAAAACCGTACATCGCAACAAACACAACAATAGAGCCTACCGCTAAAACAATGGCTACAAACCAAAAGCTATTTGGATACCAATCAAGTTGCGCTGGTATATCAAACAAAAACCGTACGGCGGTGGAGGATACCGTGATCATCGCGGCCGATATAACACTAAAAATAACCACGTTAGCCCAGTTATAGAGCTTGGTCATTGAGTTACCAGCGATTTTGTTTAAGTAGTTATATAAACTTAAGCGGGTTTCTACTGCAATGGGTGCAGTAATCAGCCACCAAGAACACATTGCTAACAGGTTACCTATTAATAAACCCAGTAGAATGTCGATGGTTGAAGCGCCTAATGCAACAAACGTTGCACCAATAACAAATTCAGTAGCCGCAACATGTTCGCCAGCATATAGCCCTGCAAAATGTTTCCAGCCGTGAAGCTTATTATTAGCAACAGGAAGTTGCTCTTCGTTTACATCTTTAAATGTTTGTGTGTGTGGACTCGTTGCCATGGTATTTCCTATTGTTAACAGCAAAAGATTTAATACCTAAATACTTTGCCTTTTATAATTTGGCTTATAAACGCATGATGTTTCGCCATGTCTTGTTTTATTTTTAGTAAAGCAAAACCATCTACATTTATATTTTGCGTTTGCTTGCCTGTCAGTGTGTAAGGCGAGCAAATCACGTTTAAAACTTTGTTTATTTAAAAAGCCGCGTGTTTACTGCTTTTTAAGTGCAGGGTATGCACTAAAAAAATCTTGCCAATGCGGTAAATGATCAACATTTGGGTAAGCACTGTGCACATGATTAACAGAGCCTTGCATATGTTGCCCACCGCTGTAATGCAGTACTTGCATGTTGGCGTCGATTCCTGCATTTACGCCGGCTTTACTGTCTTCAATCACTAAACAATGCTCTGGCTTTACACCCATTTGTTTAGCTGCATGTAAAAATAAATCGGGTGCTGGTTTGCCACGCTTAACTTCGCTGCTGGTAAAAACCGTATCGCTAAAGTACTTACTTAAACTCACTACGCTCAACGCTTTTGCGGTGCGTGCTGGGCTGCTGCTAGTAGCTATACAAATAGGCACAGCTAAATTGTTAAGTACGTCTTTTATACCGTCAGTCGTGGTTAGCCCTGTTTCAAATTCGTTTAACAGTGCTTCGCGGTAGTCACCTTCAAAGCTTTCAGGAAGAGTGACATTAAATGCATCCGCTATTTTTTGGCTTACTGTTTTAAAATTGCAGCCTAAAAAGTGTTGCTGTACATAAGCACGGTCAATATCAACGCCTTTTTCAACAAGCATATTAATGAGTACTTGTGCGCTTAAAATTTCGCTATCAATAACAACGCCATCACAATCAAATATCACTAGCTCAATGTTAGTATTCATCTTGTCACCTTATTAAAACTGTTTGGTTTAGCTAATTTAAGTATAACGAGTTAAGCGCGATTAATAGTGTGCAGCTTTTTAGTGCAACTTAATAATGAGCATAAGCTCATGAGTTGAGCATATTCCCTTTATTGCACGAATATGTCAACACACTGTAAGTATAAAACGCACCAGCTTGGTGAAAATACACTCTGATAAAACTAAAAATCGTTGTATTTAATCAACTTTATAAAAATGCCTATCGACTAAGGTCGTAGATGGTAAGGCTTAAAAGCACCTCTGAAATTTATTTCATCTATTTTACAAATCATATCAATCTAATTAATCAGTTTTACCGAAGTTAATAAAATTAATACTATCGTTAACAGATTCACAGCCTGCACCACTGCCGGCACTTTTAAATAGATGAGGTCGACAATGAATACTCAAATAAACAAAACAAAATTAACACTAAGTGCGCTAGCACTTGCAATGGCATTACCGGCAAGCGCAGCAATAACTCTTACTAAAGATAACGGCGCAGCTGTTGGCGACAACCAAAACTCGATTACTGCTGGTGAGCGCGGCAGTGTATTACTAGAAGACGTACAACTAATTCAAAAACTACAACGCTTTGCACGTGAGCGTATTCCTGAGCGTGTTGTGCATGCTCGTGGTACTGGCGCACACGGTGTGTTTGTAGCATCAAAAGAGCTAGACGATTTAACAATTGCAGCACCGTTTGCACAAGCTGGTAAAGAAACAGACGTATTTGTTCGCTTTTCATCAGTAATTCATTCTAAAGGCAGCCCAGAAACACTGCGTGACCCACGCGGCTTTGCAATTAAGTTTTATACTGATGAAGGTAACTGGGATTTAGTCGGCCTTAACTTACCGGTATTTTTTATACGTGATGCGATTAAATTTCCAGATATGATCCATTCTTTGAAACCATCTCCGGTAGATAACATTCAAGATCCTAACCGTGTATTTGACTTTTTCTCCCACGAACCAGGTTCTACACAAATGCTAACGTGGGTTTACAGCGACTACGGTACACCAGCAAGCCTTCGTAAAATGGACGGCTGGGGTGTTCATTCTTACAAAATGATTAATAAATCGGGTGATGTTAAATACGTTAAGTTTCATTGGGTAAGCCAACAAGGCATTGATAACCTTGACGCAAAAGAAGTAGCAAAGGTGCAAAGTAAAAACTTTCAGCATTTAACACAAGATTTATACACTGAAGTTAATAAAGGTAATTTCCCTAAATGGGATCTGTACATTAAAACGCTTGATCCGTCGCAGCTTGATGACTTTGATTACAACCCATTAGACGCAACAAAAATGTGGTTAGATGTAAAAGAAACTAAAGCAGGAACACTTACATTAAATCGTATGCCAACTAACTTTTTCCAATCGACGGAACAAGTAGCTATGGCGCCATCAAACATTATTCCGGGTATTGAGCCCTCAGAAGACCGCTTATTACAAGGCCGTGTATTTTCTTACGCAGATACACAAATGTACCGCCTAGGTGCTAACCACCAGCAATTGCCCATTAACCGTGCAAAAGTTGAAGTAGTTAACTACAACCAAGACGGCGCAATGAATTACGGTAACACTACAGGCAATGTAAACTACCAGCCAAGTCAAGAAAACGTTGCTGAAAACCCAATTGCACGTAGAAGCCAAACCGAGCTTAAAGGCTACGTACAGCAAGCCGCGATTAAAAAGCAACAAAACTTCGCGCAAGCCGGTGTTTTATACCGTGGTTTTAGCAAGCAAGAACGTACAAACCTCGTTAATAACCTTGCAGGCGATTTAGGCAAAGTGCAAAACAGCAATGTTAAACACAAAATGCTTAGCCACTTTTACAAAGCAGACAGTGAGTACGGTACACGTTTAACTAAAGCTGTAAACGGCGATATTAAAATGGTTAAACAACTAGCAGCTAACTTGTAAGTAGCTAGTTGTAATTAACTAGCTGTAAGTAATCAGTTGTAAAAATTAGTCCCAACTAAGCAAGCAGCTATATAAGCAACCACAATTATGAGGAAGGGATAACCCCCCTTCCTCTTTTTATAAGAGACAATTGTTATGCGTAATTTATTAATTATAGTCGCTCTACTACTGAGCTTTACCAGTAGCGTTTACGCTCAAAATACCCCAAGTACACAAACACCCAGTACGCAAGTTGAAAGCCAACATTCTGCAAAAACACAATACCAAAGCTTATTTGCTTATTACTTTGCCGCAGCTCGTACAAACGATACAGCCGTAATAGAGCAATTTGTAGATGCCGGTATTCCTATCGACAGTTACAACAATAAAGGTTACACCGCATTAATGATAGCCACTTATCATGGTAATAAAAACACGGTAAACACGCTTTTACACTTAGGCGCTAATGCTTGCATGGAAGATAACCGGGGTAACACAGCACTTATGGCCGCTATATTCAGAGGTGAATTTAGTATAGCTAAAACACTCGTATCACTTGATTGCGACAATGCGCATCAAAACAAAGCTGGCCAAACAGCCGAGCAATTTGCACAAAAATTTGGTCAACAAAAAGTTATAGAGTTACTAGCACAGGTAAATAATGGAAAATAATCTGCACGCAACAAAAAGCCCTAAAATAATAGGGCTTTTGATTTACTAAATATATGTTCAAATTAAACGTACTTACTCTAAAAACAGTGTGTTTATTAAGCTTTCTTGTTCTTTCCCAGCTTCATGTTTTAATGCTCGTATAAAATCCATAGAATTGGCGGGACTGTTTGGATAACCATGATTTTCCCAAACCAACTTGAGCGCATTAATAATGGGTTCATCCCCAATAGCAGCGCGTAGCTTAGCAAAGACAATGGTTGCTTGCGAATATTGGTCAAAGCTTTGTGTAGCATCAACTAAGGCTGATCGCTCCTTTATGTTCATCAACATACTTTGCTCGTAGCGTGTTGTTTCATACTCAACCAGCGCTTGCATTGTCGCTTTCCCATAACGCTGCTCTATAACAACAAGCTCAATATACTTTGCCATAGACTCCACTAAAAAAGCGCTATCTGAAAGTATCCCATTACCAATATCATGGCCAAACCATTGATGAGAGGTTTCGTGAACTGCACGGCGATAGCGTTGATCAAAGCCTGCATTAGCGCTTGGCTTTGATCTAAAACCAACACTGTCTTCAATAAGTATAAGTTGCGGCAATGCATAACCTGTAGCACCAACACTAGGCGAGCCTATTAAACTCAATTGTTTTGCTCTATAAGGGCTTATATTATTAAGCCATTTTATTGTATCGCCCATTGCGCTGAGGTTTATAGCTATAGACTCCGCTCGTGCTGGCTCGTTTTTATCTTTAGCAAACACGTTTAACATCACGCCATTTTGCTGCTTGGTAACAGGGGAATAAGGCACCGTCACCCAAGCTGGGATTGCATTTATGGGTGTACGAGTCTCAAAATGAAATATTTCGCGGTCATCTTTGCTGGTACGTGATATTTCCTCTCCTTGGGTTATAACCTGATAACCACTTGTTGTACTCACTTTACTCGACATAGTAAGCCACTGGTAATGAGTACTTGCTTTCACCGTTTTAGCAAATAGCTTCGTGGGTCTAATAACCGACTTCACTTTAAGTGCGTGTTGCTGACGAAGTATAGGATCGGTTAATTCATAATTACCTTGATAGCCAACAGTCGGCAATAAAGGCACTGATCGTATATAGCTAAATTCAGGGGTTATTATCTGATGGCCTCTTACTGGCCAAAGCTTAGCTTGATGAACATCAAACCGTGTAACTAGTTTACGTATTTCTCCTGGCTGCATTTCATTCTCAAACTTAAACACAGCTTGATTAAGCAAGGGAAAGCTTTTAGCCCTTTGTGCGCCATCGATTTCAATATCGGCCCATTTATAAAAACCAGAGCGCCCAACCAATATCTCTTTAATAGGATCTTGATGGGTGTTTTTTAAGGTATATATTAAGGAAAAATGAGCTTGCTGCTGATGCGGATAAAAGTCTACATTAGCATCAATGTGCACAATTTTTGGCTGTGCTACATTGCGCCATTGTGAGAATGCTTTTTCGTATTGTGCTTTAAATGCCTCGCGTTTATGCGAGTTGGTTAAAAGCTTCTCCTCAACCAGTCTTAAATGTAATTGAGTAAATAGTGCCACAGTGATAAGTAAAGGAATAAGTAACCAAAAATGTTTAACCCCCATTACTCTTTGGCTCAACCCGGCACCTCGGTGATTAAAAATTCCCGTAATTATAACTAAGCTTATACACGCAACTAACCAAACTGATATATAAGGCCAATAACTACTTATACTTGCACGATAACCCCAAAAGTTATCAGGTGCCTGCAAAGGCGTCCAACCAACACTCCACAATGTATGCGTAAGACCAAGATAAGTCATTATCGGTGTAAATTTGATCAGTAAAATAACAGCAATTAGCAAACCTGCAATAAGCTGCGAACGACACAAATTAAATACACACAAAAATACACACGCAATAATGGCAAGCACAATTGCCATCAAAAATAAAATGGTTAAATGTACTTCAAATTGATATGCACTGTGTAAAAACCACTGAGCTGCACTTGCCCCTAATAAGCTCATTGTTAAAAAAACCAATATCATAGTACCTAGGACCAATAACTGACTGTTTAAAAAGTAATATGTTTTGAGCGGTGTGGCAGCGATCAGCTCAGCTATATTATAGTATTTAGCAAAGCAGCTTACTTGCCAGCTCCACAAAGCCATTAATAAAGTGCCAAACAACAATTGCATATCAAATGCATAATAGCTAATTGCATCAAGGCTTGTGGTGCTCATAACACTCATTGGTTCAACATAACCAGACGACGAGGCAACACTATTAAAAACCATCACCGGCCAAACAAAAATAATCAGTAAAGTAACTGGGTGTGAAACCAAATTAACCAGCGTAGTTTTGTATAAACTGGCCATCATCAAAAATGGCTTTTGCGTGACTCTCGCTGTTTTATATTCAGCGGGTTTTAACGTGTTGTAACGAATGTATTCGTTAGTATTTTTACTTTTTTTACTCTTTAATAATGTGTGTTTTTTATTTTTACTAAAAGTAATATAAAAAATACCAACAGCAAGCATACTCACAACAACGCGATTAATAGCAAATGAAGCCCCTAATGAATTGGTTAAACTGTTTATTACGGCTGTGTATGCAAAAGGGTCTAGCCAAACAAATAATGTATAAAAGCGATTGCTTATAATACTACTTCCAGCAAGCATTGGATTTCCGGTAATACTTGCAAGCATTATGTAGCCTATCCACAACACTGTAAAAACAACATAATTGGGTAATGAATTAGCTGATTTATGGCAAACAAAAAAGGCAATAACAACTAAAAAGCAGCTATTTGGTAACAATACTAAAAAGCTATTAAATACAGTAAAATAAACCACATTTGGTATATAGCCCAATTGCCTTACATGCATGTATATCATTACTAAATCGCTAATTAAGCTGATAATAAAAACCAAGAAAATCAGTAAGCATACTCTTGCTAAACTGCGCTTAAATAAACTAGTTTGCGTAGCATAAATAAGCTCCTGCATTGACGCGTGCTGATCTCGTAAAAATATAACGGGTGCCAATACTCCTACAAGCACAGGTAACTGCATCATTTGTAGCATTGTAATATTTAACTTAAATTGTTTTAACGAATCAACTTCAACTGCTGCAAGCCCAGAGGACAACATAACCGCAAATACCAAAGGGATAATAATGCACAGCCAAACAAGTGGTTGGCGCACTGCATATCGCCACTCATTAAAAATTAACATGTTTGACTTCCTTCATTAAGTGCAAAAAAGTACTTGTCTTGAAGCGTAGCGGGCGAGTTTATTGCATTTTGTGCAGGAGCCGTGTCTGCATACACACGAAATGACGCTCTACCATAGCGATGGCTCTTACTTAATACATACTGATTCGGTATGCCCGTGGGTAAACTTTCGAGCTGCCAAATCTTACCTTCTAAAGGAACTAGTAACTCTTTTACGTCACCGCTTTGTATGAGTGTTCCTTGATCTATAATGGCCACGTAGTGACATAAATTTTCAACATCTTCAACAATATGGGTCGATAACAATACCAACCTATTTTGACTAATACTAACGAGTAAATTATTTAAACTTTCTCGTTCCACAGGATCAAGCCCAGCAGTGGGTTCATCCATAATAATTAGCTTTGGGTTGCCTAACAAAGCCTGAGCCACGCCAAAACGCTGCTTCATTCCTCCCGAAAAATTAACAACTTTTTTATTAGCAAACTGAGTCAAATTGGTTAGTTCAAGTAAACTATTAATTTGGTTTTTGCGTGCATTACCATCTATACCTTTTAATACGGCAATATGCTCAAGTAACGCTCGACAACTCATATTGGGATACACACCAAAATATTGTGGTAAATAACCTAGCTGCGATCTAAGCGCATCTGGTTGGCTAATTACATCAAGGCCATTAAAATTAATATGTCCGGAGTCGGCATTTTGTAAACACGCGAGTGTGCGCATAAGTGTTGACTTACCCGCCCCATTTGGGCCAAGTAGACCAACCATACCGGCGGGTAGAGTGATCGTCACATCATTCAAAGCCTGCGTACCATCTGCGTATTTTTTGTTGATATTTTTCAGTGTAAGCATTAGTTTCTTCCTTAATTGGTATAGCACCAGCTTAAGAAAACAAGTCAATACAAGCGAGAAGATAATGGTTAACGTCTTGAAATAAATGATGAACATAAAAAAGTAACGTTGGTCATTTAAATATGACCTTTCATCATTTAGATAAATGGCCTAGTGTGCTTAAAACGGTTACTAACCCTATGAAATAAAATAATTATTTTAAAAATAAATTATGATTGAAACAGTTTTATGGATAAACTAGCGCGCTCAGCGTAGTGAATTGTGCAAAGGTAATGTTTAAAATAAAAAGACAATTTTATCTGAGCGTACCCGCTCAGAAACTATAATAAAAACGGAGTCACATATGCAGCAAGCCAATACACCAATATGGCAACGCTTTAGCATTACCCAGCTAATAATTTTTTTACCGCTAATAGCCGCTATTATGCTCGACTCTCATATACGCTTTTTGTCATCACATATGGATTCAACTAGCCAATATCTGGCTATTAATATTCAACTTTTTTTACAGTGTATTCCCTTTTTTATTGCCCATGCGTTTGCATATCGTTTATTACTTACACCCGCAATCATAGTTTGGCTGTTAGGCTTTTTAGCCTATCCATCTCTCTTGCTAGTATTTAATAACCAACTTCTTAACTTTTCGCAATGGCAATACCTTGATGCACAATGTTGGACACTGTGCGCATCTGCAAGTGGTATATGGCTTATTACTAAACGCACTAATAAAAATAACAATGTGTTGAGTAATAAATGGCTTAAATCCTTGTTTTCACTTGATACAGTCGTGTTTATAGTACTTTTAGGTTGGGCAATAGTTACATCAAGCATACTCAATACGCACACTGATCCTATGTTAAACCAGCCTATTGAGCCTGTTATTGATGTTTATAAAGTATTCACACAGTTTGATACTTTTTTGGGTTACCTTTGGCAAATTACTGTTTGTGCCGGATTAGTATATGGAGTGTATTTATTAAATAGATATTTATTAATACGCTACGTATTAACCTATCATGGCGTATTAATATTTTTGTTTGCAAGTTTAATAAGCCTCGTTGTACTTACACCTATATTAACATCGTGCTTGCTACTGTTACCTATTAACGATTTACCCTCAGGCATTGCTAACTTAACACCAGGCGGTAATGATAATATTTTCAGCCCTGAAAATTATCAGTTCGTATTTTTGTTTTTAGCTATAAGCACACCGATTATTTTAGCGTTTGAACGACAGCAACAACACGTTCAAATTAGCAACATTGCCCAGCAACAAACAAAAACAGAGCTAATGCTACTTCAGCAGCAAATTAACCCTCATTTTTTATTTAATACATTAAACAACCTTTACGCGCTGACATTAAAAAAAGCAGATAATGCACCAGATCTTGTTATGCAATTAGCTAATTTACTGCGTTACAGTGTTTACGAAGGTCAAAAAGCACAGGTGAGTTTAGAAAAAGAAATCAATTACTTAAAAGGTTTTATTGCATTACAGCGTTTACGAAGTGCTGAGCGCTGTAACTTTGATGTGCAATGGCCTGAATATCAACAACACTATTTTATTTCGCCACTACTGTTAATAATGATTTTAGAAAACGCGATAAAGCATGGTGTAGAGCCCACGTCACAAAAAGTAACGGTTGTGTTTAAAATCACCATGGCCGATAACATACTAACGCTATTTTCCTCCAACCCTATTCTACCTAATAACAATTCAGAGCATGGGATGGGACTTAACAATTTACGCCGTAGGTTGACTCTTTTATATCCAAATAAGCACACATTAATTATTAATGAAAATAAAAACCTTTGGCAAACCACACTTAAATTGGAGCTGGCTGCATGCTAAACACAATAATTGTTGATGACGAGCCGCTCGCGCATGACGTTATACTGCATCATTTAAGTGCCCATAAAGATATTAATATAAGCGGACAATACCTTAACGCTAAAGATGCATTATGTGCTTTAGCCACATCATCTATTGATTTGTTATTTTTAGACATAAACATGCCCGAACTATCGGGCATTGCATTACTAAAAGTGCTCGCGAATCGACCACAAGTGATTATTATTAGTGCGTATCAAGAATATGCTTTAGCCGGTTTTGAACTTGACGTAACTGACTACCTACTAAAACCAGTCTCTGCGCAACGCCTTGAACAAGCACTCAATAAAGTACGGAAAAAAAGAAAACACATAACGCTAAATTCCAAGGCACCTCTGACTATTACGCTTAAAATCGATCGTAAAAAACATAAAATTCAATTAAGCGACATAGACATGTTTGAAGCGTATGGAAATTATGTAAAAGTATGGCAAGGTGAAAAAGCATTACTTGCAAGCAGTACTCTCAAATACATATTGCAAGAGCTTGATACTTCATTTATTCAAGTCCACAAATCTTACGTTATTAACAAAAATAAAGTTGTTGCGTTAAGTAATGAAAGCGTTCAACTAGCATCAGGCGTGTCAGTTAAAATTGGCAAGTCATTTAAACAACAAGTGCGCGACATTATTTAATTTAAGCTCGGTTAAAGTTCCCCTTTATTTAAAAGCCCTAATGCTTTAGGGCTTTAAATTATTTTACCTTTAAAAAGTAGCGTTACAATTTCCAATTCATTATTTTAGAAGCACGTTAAAAACGATACGTTACTGAAGCACCTAACGTTTGAGGATTCACTACCGCAACATAACCCGTTGGGTAACGACCACTTGCAGGCTCAACTGACGTAAATGCTTCTTCATCTAATGCATTATTAATAAAAGCACTCACCAACCAATGATCGCTATTATAGCTTATTGTTGCACGCGTAATTGTATAACCTCCGGCAACACGCTCTTCTGTATTAGTTAAATCGCCATAGTAATCGTCTACATAATTAGCGCTCACATTTAACTTTAAGCTATCTGTAAACCAATGCGATAAACCTAAACTTGCAGTTAGCTCTGGTGCTGAGTTTAATTCGTTACCCACTGCATCTGAATAAGTCGCTGATTCATCTATTTTAGTTTTTAATAAACCTAGCCCTGCATGTAACTGCCATTGCTCACCTAGCATGCTATATGCTTCAAGTTCTAAGCCATAGCTATGCGCATCGTCAATATTAGTGATTTTTCGACTTGAGCTTAAAGCTTGATAACCATTAAAGTTATTGTAAAAAATATTAGCACTAATATTTAAATCACCATTATTTAGTACGCTACGCGAGCCTACTTCATAGGTATTTACTGATTCTTGCTCGTAGTAATAGTATTCTTGTGCAGCAAAATCTAAGGCACCACCACCAGCGTTATAACCACGACGAGCACTTGCCGATAAGGTAGTGTTATTAGTTACTTTATATTGAACAGCTACCGTAGGTAGTTTTATCGTATTAGAATTATCTAATTGCTCAACTAATCTGCTGCCACCAAAAGCCATATCAAAATTACGAAGTTGTTCTTCACGCTCAACTCGCAGCCCCGCTGTTAACGTAAGCTCATTTGTTAACTCAAAGCTTGTTTCGCCATAAATTGCTTTAGAGTCACTACTATCGTCACCAAAATAATTGGTTGCACCAACGCTTTTAAAGTCTTGTTCACGGTCAAAATAAGCAATACCTACAAAGCCCGAATAAAAATCACTATTTAAGCCAAAGTTTAATTTACTATCAATTGTGATATTTTTTTCATCCATAGAAATATCAGACTCCGCACTGGCAAGTGCCTCATATGCTTCAAAGCCCCATTCATAATCCATATATGCGAGTAGTATATCGAACGAAAAGTTATCATTTATTTTATAATCAATATTTACCTGAGTCGTGTCTGACTGGGTATCCATATCGCGCTGAAATAAAGGCACATAATCAAACGGTTCATCACCTTCAAAGTACTTACGACCTGTATTACCCTCTTCACTGTAGGTAGAGTAAGTTAGCTGTACAGCTAAATCGGTCGTTGGGGTATACAGTAATTTTGCACGCGTACTACTGGTATTAAGCTGATTTAAGTTTTTATCTGTTGGATTGGTTTCATGTATCGTTGGGTTGCTAAAGGTTTCACCATTTACATATTGAGTAGATAAACGAAATGCTAGTACATCCTCAATTAAAGCCCCCGAAACAACAGCGGCTGTATCAAGGTAACTATCTTGATTTCTATACCCAACGCGTACAGCACCTTCAAAATCTTGTGTTGGTGCTTTGGTTGTCATATAAACTGCACCACCAATGCTATTACGACCATTGCTAGTTGACTGCGGTCCACGGTATACCGCTATTTGATCTATATCCCACAAACCTGTATCACCGGTTAAATCAGCTACAAATGGCTGACTTACACCATCAACAAGCGTTGATACTCTTGCTTTAGAGCCTCCACTAAATGAGTTAAAACCTGTTGCACCACCATTACCCGACACACCGCGCATATCTGGCACGGCTCCAGTAAGTACCACTACATTTGCCATTTCTGCCAAAGCTTCTGAAACCGAACCTAGTTGTCCATTTTCTAATAGTGACTTATCTACCACTGCAACCGATGTAATCGTATCTTTGAGTGACCTTTCGATTTTTTCGCCTGTTACAATAATTGTATCTATTGATTCTCGACTTGTTTCATCAGCAAATGCATTACTTTGAGCCAATAACAAAGAGCTTGTAATCAGTAGTGAAAGTTTATTAGGCTTAAATGAAGCTACCACAGTTATTTCCTTTTATGGATAGTTGTTTTATTTTTCGAAAAAATAGCACAAACACACACTTGTTGCAATTGAGTTTAGTTATCATTTAGAATAGCAACATCATTAATAAGTGTTTTAATTTATGTTGCAACTTACCCTTTCTCTTATTTTATTTACTGCTACATCCCTGTTTTATCTTAGTAACCGCCACCAACGACTTCTAAGCAAACCCATTAACAAAAGCTGGCGCAAGCTCGCATTTATCCTTTTTGTTATTGCAATACCATTAGCCTTATATGCTTTTTCTAATGCGGCAGCCGTATTTTTTATCATTTTAATGATAATGCTCGCTTTAATAATAATTCCGATCGTAAGCCTGATTAAACACAAGGAAGTAAAATAATGTCATCTGCACAAAGGCAAAAAATAAAACCAACTTGGCTTGGCAAAAGTTTGGCTGGTTGTTTTTTAGGGCTAGCGCTAGCGTTTATTCTCGTTGCTTTTTTTGCATGGTACGGAGCGGGAGGCATAGATGCGCCCGACAAAGTGCAATTTAATATGTGGATGATACCCATTTTATGGTTAACTATTTTTAGCTTCACCTACCTGTTTAGTTCAGCAAAAAATGCTTGGCTGACACTTGGGGGCTTAAATATAACGCTATATAGTCTATTTATAATTTTAAGGAATTGGCTATGAGAGTAAGAGCCGATATTTTGCGTACCTACCAAGGCGTGCATACATGGACAGGAATAATTGCAGGTTTAGTACTTTTTATAGGTTTTTATGCTGGTAGTTTAACCATGTTTAAACACGAATTAGCACAGTGGGCAAACCCCGCCAGTGCACCAGTGACTAAACCACACACTAACAATCACCAAATATTAGTTGATCAAGCAATAACTAAGTACCCTGAGCAAATGGGTAATGGTTTTTCTCTCGATTTATTAACAAATCAAGCGCCACTATCTTGGTATAGCCAAGGTAAAGAGCGCGGGATGAAACTTGATAATCAATTACAGGTACTCTATCTAAACCAGCAAAATGATCTTGTAATACAGCAACAAAGTGAGAATAAACTTGCAGATTTAATAGATTACTTACATCGAACCGCAGGGTTTGCAGGCGAAATTGGGCACGACCAATCAGGCGTATATATACTCGGTATAGCATCTGCGCTGTACTTTTTAGCATTGGTGTCTGGCGTAATTATTTTACTACCTACGCTTGTAAAAACCTTTTTTGCGATTCGAAAAGAAAAAGGCGCCAGTCGCTTTTGGCTCGATAGTCATAATTTAGTTGGGATCGCCAGCTTGCCTTTTCATTTAATTATAGCGTTTACTGTGGTGGTATTTGCATTTCATGATCTGGTTTATGATGGTCTATCAGCATTTTATGACGATAAATCCTTTTTTCAACGACCTGCCCCAGCAGCACATAATTATCATATTGCAAACTTACCAAGCATAAATAAGCAGCTCCTAGCGGCAAAAAACTACGCCCCAGGTTATGAGCCAATTCACATTACATTTAGTCGTTTAAATACAAACAGTCCGACAGCAACATTAAAAATGAGTAATAGCAGCGCTGTCGTTCGCGGACCTGATACCGACTACTTATTCTTACACCCCTATACATTAGAAGTACTTAACTCAAGCTATCCGCAAGGAGATGATGGTGTTTGGGGTAATATAGTAGGAAGTTTCTTTTCACTTCACTTTGGTACTTATGGAGGTGAATGGGGACGTTGGGGGTATTTTGTTATGGGGCTACTTGGCGCATTCTTATTTTACTCTGGTAACTTATTATGGCTAGACAAGCGCTTTAAACAAGATGCCAACAAACGAAGTACACGCTTTATGGCAAATTTAACAATTGGTGTTTGCTTAGGGTCAATGATTGCAGTGGTTGCCACTTTATTACAAGCTAAATGGACTAACCAATATATGGGTAACGCAAATTACAGCTATCTCTATAGTTACTATTTGGTATTTTTTGCCTTTGTTGCTTATACCTTTTTTAAAGGAACTCACCACGCTAGCTATTGGGGCTTAATGGGTATTGCACTTTTATCTGCTGGTATGGGGGGGTCAACACTTATACAGGCTTTATTAGCTGATGATTTTTTAAAATATTATCAAAGCGGTTTTGTTGATATTAGCGCTGCAGTATTTGCATTAATATTTTATTATTGTGCAAAAAAAGTTATAAATAAATCAGTAAGCTATGCAGTTATACCTGCAAAATTATAAAGAAAAACTTAATGAGGCGTATTGCACGCCTCATTAAAGGTATAAGTTTAGATTTAAAATATAAAAACATTAACTAACGTAGATTAGTTTACTGTGCGTTTAGGCTTTTCTCGCGTTACAAAGTAGCAAATTAGCGAGCCCACTGTTACCAGTACAACCCCTTGCCAAAACGAAGCACTCAGCGTAATAGATAAATACAACGCCGAAATAATAGTAGAAAACACCGGTGTAAAGTACGAAAGCGTTCCCAAAAGCATTAAGTTACCGCCAATAATAGCTTGATTCCACAGCGCATAACCGCTCCCCACTACTACACCGGCTAATAATAATGTCATGCTTGAGCTGATTGAAAACGTTAATGGCGCTTCATTACTAAAACCATATTGCGCCCACAAACTCATTGCCGTAACAGTAAAAAATAACGTAATGGCATTTTTACCATTACTCAGCTTTTGCGTTACTACGCAATAAATAGCCCATATAAACGCTGCAGCTAATGCCATTAAATAAGTAGCAGGATTATCAGCAAAGTTAGTAACAAGCGTATCGACCGACATTTCTTGATCGCCAGTAATACACCAAGCAACGCCTAAAAAAGCAATAATCATGCTTGGGTAAACCCAGTAACTTACTTTTTTACGACCAATAATAATAGAGAGCAATATTGTTAGCGTGGGCCATAAATAATTAATAACCGCCATTTCCATTGCCTGATGACGGCTATTTGCCATACCAATAGAAAGCGCCAAGCAAATTTCGTACGATACAAATAATAAAGTACCTACTACCAAGTAGCGTTTCGAAAAACCACTAAACTTGGGCACTCCCATAACCAAAATTAAAAATATCGCACTGACAGAATACATAGCCGCAGCACCACCAATGGGGCTAAACAACTCAGAAATATCCCGTAGTAATGCCACTAAGCAACTCCACAGTAATATTGCAGCGACTCCATATAGTGTATATTTATTTTTGCTTATAAAATCCATTTGCCAACCCAAAAGTACTACTCGTAAATTTGAAACTAAACTAACAGTAATTATTTAATTAAACAATTAAAGTTAATAGCTTAAACCTCTCGCCTGTTTTTAACATCCACCCTTTTTAGTAATTGACCTTTTGGTCAGTAAAGCTACAATCAATCAATACGTTAAACACGCAAACTCTATAATGACCACACAAATAAAACCAAATAAAAAAGAAGTGACACGCGAGAAAAACCAAAAATTAATTTTAGATGCCGCCGAGCAATTGTTTTCGCAATTAGGTTACGACGGAGCAAGTATGAGCATGGTTGCTAAAGAAGCGCAGGTGCCAAAAGCTAATATTTTGTATTACTTTAAAAGTAAAGATGGTCTGTACGAGTCTGTGATCGACCGCATAATAGCTAACTGGAACTTGGGGCTTGATAACGTCACAATTAATGACGATCCAGCTACCGTGCTTTATAACTATATTAAAAGCAAAGTAATACTGGCCGTAGACCAACCCATGCAATCTCGCTTATTTGCCAGTGAAATACTGCGCGGTGCACCTTATTTACAAAACTACTTTAGAACCAATACCCGCCCTTGGGTTAAACAAAAGGTTGATGTACTTCAAGCATGGATGGATGCAGATAAAATGGATAAGGTTGACCCGTACCATTTGCTCTTTACTATTTGGTCTACCACGCAATATTACGCCGACTTTCAGGCTGAGGTTTTACTTGTAATGAACAAATTAGAGTACGACGAAACCGATGTGGCACAAATTACGCAGTCAATTGCCCACATAATTTTAAAAGGTATTGGTCTTAAAGTACCTGAGCAAAGCGAGACTTAACCCATGACACCCTTTACTACACCCGATTTATTTGACGATCATCGCGATAACGTACAAGTTGCAGACAGTGGTCTTTTACACTTTGGCAAAAAAACCACATTTTATGGCAAAGTAGTGACCGTTACCTGCCCAGAAGACAACTCATTTGCCGCCGATATACTGCATGAAAATGGTGAAGGTAAAGTATTAGTTATAAACGGGTTTGCGAGCAAACGCTTTGCGTTTATAGGCGACATTATGGCTGAGCGTGCCCTAAATAATGGCTGGGAAGGCGTAATAATAAATGGCTGTTGCCGAGATATAGAAATACTCGCCACGATGAACTTACCTGTAATGGCGCTAGGCTCTACACCGCGTAGTACCTTAAAGCGTGGCTTTGGTGATAAAAACCAAACTATTGCAATGCTTGGCACCACTATCGAACCTAACGATTGGGTTTATGCCGATATTAACGGTTTAATCATCAGTAAAACACCCCTTATTTAGTACTTAAAACCATATAAATAAAGGCCAACTTGGTGCACCTGCGCACCAAATTGGTCTGTTTTAACTCATTTCAATGCCATTATTTTTACAGCTCTCATTTATAAACCTCATACAACCCACCAAAACCTGACCAATTGGACAGGATTTTAATTTATGGCATTCCTCTTGCTTAGGTTTTAAACAATATAATAAGCTAACCGATTAAAAAGCGGATCAGGCTCTGTAAAATAAAAACAAGATGTTACGCAGTGGGCTGAAAAATAATAAAAATTAATCTGTCTTTTTAATCACCCTAAATCTGGACTGCTTGGTCAGATTTTTTATAACGAGTGGTGATATGAGTACCAAAAATAATAATACGCCCGGTATTTTTTGTGACCATGGTCCTAAAGCATGGCAAACACATTACCAAGGCACACTTATTAATAAGCGCCTTGTGGTAAAAGATGTATTTGCTATTAAAGGCGAGCGTAACAGCGCTGGTAACCCACACTGGCTTAAAACAGCTAAACCGGCACAGCAAACATCCAGCGCCATAAACAAATTAATGAGTGAAGGCTGTAATTTTACAAGCTTTACCCATACCGATGAGCTGGCGTACAGCCTAGAGGGAAATAACATTCACTATGGCGCTGCTCAAAACCCTAAATTAAAAGGGCATGCTTGCGGTGGCTCAAGTATGGGGTCGGCGGCTGCAGTTGCTGCTAACTTAGCCGATATTGGCTTGGGCACCGACACTGGTGGCTCAATTAGAATACCCGCCAGCTATTGTGGTTTATATGGCATAAGGCCAAGCCATAACGTGATTGAAAAAGATGGCCTAATACCCTTGGCTCCGCCTTTTGATACCATAGGTTGGCTTACCCAAAGCGCAGAGCTATTAAGCGATGTAGGTAATGTACTGCTACCAAATCAAGCTATTAATAACGTTAATACCTTAGTTATTTGTGAGCCGTTATTTGAACTCGTTGATCCTGCTTTAAAAGCTCCACTTAAACAATTGCTTGAAAAAACCAAACCTAATTTTAAGCACCATAAAGAATTTGAACTACCTAACAGCAGCTTACTAAACGAACTTGCTGATAGTTTTAGAGTACTGCAAGGGCGAGCAATCGCAAAAACGCATAAAGATTGGCTTCAATTGCAGGGGCAACTTCCCCAGTTTGCTCTAGCAATTGCGGCACGTTTTAATATGGCGCTTGCCCTAACCGATCAAGAAGAACAAGAAGCACTAAAAGTACAAACCCAATGGCAAACACTAATAGCTAAAAACCTAAATACAAACAGCTGTTTATTTTTGCCAACCACACCTACAACCGCACCTAAATTAGGCGCCGACAAAAGCGCCTTACGCATGCAAATTATTACACTTTCGGCAATTGCAGGGCTTAGTGGCTCAGCGCAAGTGCATTTACCGCTGGCTGATTTAGCAAATGATCATCCGTATGGTTTTTCACTAATGATGAGCCACGGTAACGATAAAAGCCTACTTGCTTGCGTACAACAATTAGCTGCACACTTTAAACAGGACACACCGGCATGACCACACACAACATTGCATTTACCGCGTCTCATTTTTCGGCCACTGAGGCGGGTATAAATATACTAAAACAAGGCGGTACAGCCTCCGAGGCTATGGTAGCCGCAGCAGCTGCTATTAGTGTTGTATATCCGCATATGAACTCAATTGGTGGCGACAGCTTTTGGCTTATCGATAACCCCAATAAAAAAACACCCACAGCTATTGACGCCTGCGGCCGCGCAGCAACTAATATAACTGCGTATAACATGCTCACGCAAATACCAGATCGCGGCGGATTAAGCGCACTGACTCAAGCGGGTACAATACGCGGTTGGCAAAAAGCGCTTGAGCTTGATGAGCACGCAGCACTGCCACTTTCAAAAATTTTAGCGCCTGCCATTGAGCTTGCTCGCGAGGGCTTTACCGTTACAAAAAGCTTGCAAGCAGGCTGCGAAAAACTAGCCGCTGCGAACAATACCAATGATGCGTTTAAAAACCTTTACATACCCGATGGTAAACCCTTGCAAGCAGGTCAGCATTTTAAAAACCCTAAACTTGCAGCAACATTTGAGCACTTAGCAAAACAGGGTTTAAACGCATTTTATGAAGGCGCACTTGCTAACTCATTTGCCGCCGACTTAGCAAAAGCAGGCAGTTCAATCACCACAGATGACATTGCAAATACCCAAGCCGAAGTAGTTACCCCGCTAAATGCATACCTAAGTGGTATTGACTGCTACAACTTACCCGCGCCAACACAGGGCGTGCATTCGCTGCAAATAATTGGTGCCGTAAATAAGCTAAAGCATTTAGCTAAAACCGATGCCGACTGGACACACTTAATTGTAGAGGCAACCAAACAAAGCTTTACCCATCGCCCTACCCTTTGGGCCGATCCTAATGTATTAGGGGATGATTATAAAAACGCACTAACCGATGAGCGCTTAAGCGAACTTGCCAACAATATTGATATGAGCAAAGCACAACAATGGCCATTTAACACAGAGCCTGGCGATACCGTATGGATGGCAGCACGAGACAAAAACGGGCAATTAGTAAGCTTTATTCAAAGTATTTATTGGGAATTTGGCAGCGGAATATTAATGAGCGAAGGCGGCTTTGTGTGGAATAACCGAGGTTTAAGCTTTAGTTTAAACAATAAAGATACCAACGCCCTTGCCCCAAATAAAAAGCCTGCACATACACTTAACCCAGCAATGGCAAAGTTTAGCGATGGTCGCCGACTTGCTTACGGAACAATGGGCGGTGAAGGACAACCACAAACCCAAGCCGCTGTTTTTGCAGGCTACGCATGGCGAAATAAATCAATAAAACAAGCAATTAGCGACCCTCGTTGGTTACTTGGACGCACATGGGGCGATACAAGTACAAATTTAAAAATTGAAAAAGGGTTAGTTTTTCATATAGAACATGAATTAAATCAACGTGACCACGATTGGGTAAGCGTTGATAATAATAACGAAATGATGGGGCACGCTGGGGCTATTTTAGATACACCTACAAGCCTTGAAGCTGCAACAGATCCTCGTTCAGATGGACGTGCAACAGTAACTACAGCAGGAACACAATGTCAGAAATAATTAACCAATGGCCAATAGTAGTGGCCTTAATAGCAACCGGTATTTTTGCTGGTATTTTAGCAGGACTATTTGGCGTAGGCGGCGGTATTGTTATCGTGCCTGTACTGTACTTCCTGCTACAAGGTTTTGGCGTAAGCCCAGAGTCGGCAATGATGATAGCAACCGCCACATCACTTGCAACCATAGTACCTACCTCGCTTTCATCTATTCGCTCGCACCATAGCAAAGGCAATATTGACCTTGCCCTAATAAAATACTGGGCACCGTTTATATTAGTTATGGCAGTTGTGGGTAGCATTATTGCTCATACCGTTCGCGGTAACGCATTAGTGCTCATGTTTGCCTGTATTTCTATTTTAGTCAGTTTAAACATGTTATTTAGAGCCGGCGCACCTGCACTTGTAAAACAACTACCAGGTAAATTTGGGCAAGGCATTATGGCAAGTATTGTAGGCGGTTTGTCGGTCATGATTGGTATAGGTGGCGGTACTATTGGCGTACCTATGCTAAACGCATTTAACGTACGCGCCCATGTTGCAGTAGGTACTGCGGCCGTTTTTGGTTTATTGATTGCGCTACCCGGCGTTATTACCTTATTAAGTATTGGCACAACGCCAATCGATGCTCCCCTAGGTACGTGGGGGTTGGTTAACCTCCCTGCCTTTTTTCTTATTATTCCGCTGACTATTTTATTTGCGCCTATTGGCGTAAAAATTGGTAGCAAGCTGGATCAAAAACAACTAAAACGCGCCTTTGCCGTAGTCTTAATGATAACCGGCATTCGCATGCTCATTCAGACTCTGGGAGCCTAAACATGTTTAATAACACGCAAGTTCAAACCTTAAACCCACCACAGCGTTTATTAATGGGGCCAGGTCCTATTAATGCAGATCCCCGTGTTTTACGTGCTATGTCGGCGCAGCTTATAGGTCAGTACGACCCAGTAATGACCGGCTTTATGAACGAAACCATGGCGCGCTATCGCGAAATTTTTAAAACCAAAAACGAATGGACCATGCTAATAGATGGCACATCGCGCGCAGGGATTGAAGCCGTATTGTGCTCTATTTTGCGCCCAGGCGATAAAGTATTGGTGCCAATTATGGGGCGTTTTGGGCATTTACTGGCTGAAATTGCAGAACGCGTTGGCGCAAAGGTCCACACAATAGAAGTACCGTGGGGCGAAGTATTTACCCCCGAACAAATCGAAAAAGCCATTGTTGATGTAAAACCCCATGTACTTGCCATGGTACAAGGCGATACATCCACCACCATGAACCAACCTCTTGAGCATATTGGCGATATTTGCCAAAAGCACGATGTACTATTTTATTGCGATGCCACCGCATCCATTGTGGGTAACGAACTTCCTGCCGATGAATGGAAACTCGATGCACTTTCGGTTGGCCTGCAAAAATGTTTAGGCGGCCCGTCTGGCTCAGCACCTTTAACACTCAGTGACAAATGCGCCGAGTGGATCCAAAAACGTAAAAAAGTAGAAGCAGGTATTCGCACAGCCGATCATACCGACGGCACAGAGCCATTTGTACGCTCAAACTACTTTGATTTAGGCATGATAATGAATTACTGGGGCGAGGAGCGCCTAAATCATCATACCGAAGCCACCAGCATGTTGTATTGCGCCTCAGAATGCGCCCGCATAGTAATTGAAGAAGGCGTAGATAACTGCGTAGCGCGCCACAAATTACATGGCGATGCCATCCTAACCGGCATTCAAGCACTGGGCTTAAATGTATTTGGCGATTTAACGCATAAAATGAACAACGTACTGGGTGTTTATATACCCGAGGGCATTAATGCCGACCACGTACGCGGACAAATGCTAACCCATTTTGGTATTGAAATAGGCACCTCGTTTGGACCACTGCATGGCAAAATTTGGCGTATTGGTACTATGGGTTACAACGCCCGAAAAGATACCGTACTACAAACACTTGCAAGTTTAGACGCTTGCTTACATGCCAACGGTTACAAAGGCCCTAAAGGCGAAGCCGCCATTGCCGCCCTTACTCACTATAAATAAAAAAGGATTTAGCATGACGATTGTAAGCCCCCTTTTAAAGCCTTTGTTAAACAAAGAACTTGCTGATGAATACGCAACACGCGCTTTATCTCGCTGTAAAACCCTCAGCGCACTATCGCAAATGCAAGGCGGTATTCACCGCGTGTACTTATCAAAAGAGCACAAAGAGTGTAGCGCTGTTACTGCATCGTGGATGGTTGAGGCAGGCATGCAATCGTGGCAAGACGAAGTGGGCAACCTTTGGGGGCGACTAAAATCATCAAACCCCCATGCTAAACGTTTAATTATAGGGTCGCACCTCGACACAGTACCAAACGCAGGTGCGTTTGATGGTATTTTAGGTGTACTACTGGGGATAGAAATAGCCGCGCTTGCAAATAAGTTAAAGCTCGACCTACCCTTTCATTTAGATGTAGTGGGCTTTTGCGATGAGGAAGGCACCCGCTTTGCCACAACTTTAATTGGCTCAAAAGCCCTCGCTAACGAATTTGACCCACAGTGGCTAAACATTGAAGACACAAACGGCATAACTATGCGCCAAGCCATGCTCGACTTTGGCTTAAATCCTAACGACTACGCAAAAGCCGCACTAAATAAAAGCGAATTACTAGGTTACTGGGAAACTCATATAGAGCAAGGTCCGGTGCTCGAATCGGTTAATCAGGCGTTAGGCGTTGTAACGGCTATTGCAGGGGCAAAACGCGCCATGCTTACCCTAACAGGCCAAAGCGGTCATGCAGGCACTACGCCTATGAATTTACGTCAGGATTCGTTAGCAGGCTGCGCCGAATTAGTAACCGAAATTGAAAAACTAGCAAGCAATGCTAAAAACGGCGAAGTTGCAACCGTAGGGCAAATACAATCTCGCCCCGGTGTAACAAACGTGATTGCAGGTAAAACAACCATAAGCCTAGATGCACGCGCACAAAGCGACACCGATCTCGCTAACTTACTAAGCGCCATACAAAGCAGCGCTCAATCTATAGCAAGCAAACGCAATTTAACACTCGATTGGCAATGGACGCATGCAGCAGATGCCGTTGCGTGCGACACCACTATTCAGCATTTATTTACAAGCGCATGTAAACTCAACAACCAAGCATCGCCTTCACTTGCCTCAGGCGCTGGGCACGATGCAATGGCAGTCGCTCCTATTTGCCCCGTTGGCATGTTGTTTATACGCAGCCCAGGCGGTATAAGCCATCACCCAGCAGAAGCGGTTATCGACAGCGATGTAAGAAAAGCACTCAGTGTAATGTACAGCGCGCTTTTAATTTATGTGAAAAAGTGTGAGTGATTTTAAGGTAATCGAGTAAACCAAGTATATTAACTTGGTATGCTTAGGGGCTTAAACCTCCTCAAAGTCATTTGGAGGTTGTTACTAAATACAGGAATATTCGTTATTTAAAGTAGCTTTATCGGACTGCCCTTTGCTCTTTTAGGCTAAGGCGTTTATGTGAGCTATATACATGTTGAATGTTTGTACCATTAACCAAATATGCATCCATTTCAACGGTAATTAAACCCGATAATGGCTTGATTTCTAGAACACCCAACTCACCTAAATTTGCAGATAGTAAAGTATTATTCCTAATAGCTAACAAAGTTTTGTCAGTATCTCGTAAATCACCATTCACATATAATTTAGCACCACTAAACCAAGTGTTAATTATTTTAACTTTGATTGACTTAACAGTAAATTCAAAGGATTTTCTCATCAGATCTCCATACCCAGAAATGTAATTATTATACTTTGTGTTCTTAAGTGCTTGGCGCACAAGCACTTTATTTTAATACCCGTTTAGTCGATGCTGGGTAATTTTTTAGTGCAGCCAAAGGGCGAATTGGCCGCTGAACCAAATTACCTGAGCAGTTTGGGCACACGTTATTTAACACCGTTTGAGCACAGCCAGAACAAAATGTGCATTCAAATGAACAAATAAAAGCCTCTGTGGACTGTGCAGGTAGATTCTTATCACAACATTCACAATTAGGTCTTAAATCTAGCATTTAGAGCTCCTTCTTATCCACCCAATACTGAGTAAATATCTATTACCTTTTATAACTTTTGATACCTGATGCTCACTTACATCAGGGCGGAATAGCTTAACTCGCTTTGTTTCAAATATCGGATTAGTGCAAATAAACTCACCACCCAAATCTGCCTTTTTAAGCACTATATTCAATCGATAGTGTTTACCAGATTCAACCTTGTCTGTATGTGGTGCTATTTCACTTCCTTGTGGAAATTTAAGCAAATATGTATCAAATTTAATTGGCCACGTAGCACCACAAATCAACATTTTATCGTAGCCTGACTTTTGCCTGCCTCGCTCCCAACAAAATAATTTACTCAAAAAAAACATAAAACTCCTAGATACACCTAACAAGCAGCAGGTTAACTCGTTTTTTATTTTTATTGATAAACAAACCATAGCCGAGTTCATATTTTGATTCAATCGATTACTGTATTTTACGTGGGATATAAAAGGGAGTTTTAATGGTGTTTTGATTGGCGTTTTAAAAGACATTATGGTGGCTATAATTGACAGAAAATCAAAATATAGCCACCCGTTTTACTTTAATGCTTATTTAAGGGCTTATTTAATCGTAACCTTTGCATCACTTACCCATGTCTCAGTTATAGCTTCATCATTTTTATCAACTAAATACGCGCGTATGTTTACCGGATTATTGTTAGCTTGTTTGTAGTCAAACGCTAATCGCCATTGGTTTGTACCAACTACCGGATAAACCCCAATAGGTTCTAGTATTTCACCGTTGCTGGCTTCAACAATCGGCTTTATACCACTTTTGTTATCTAAGTCTTTAAATGCTGGACCTTCAAAATCAATCACCATTTTGTTAACGCCTTCAGGAATTGGCTGGCCGGGAATTCCGCCTAAGCCTTGGCGAGTATTTACAACGCTTGCAAGCGTTTTTGATTTTGGATCGAGTGGACGCCACTCTATATCATAAGAAAAGGTAAACTCATCACCTTTGCGCGCCTCTTTTTCAGGCACCCAATAGGCAACAATATTGTCAAACGTTTCATCTTTTGTTGGAATCTCGATTAACTGAACTGCCCCTTTCCCCCAATCGTCAGTAGGTTTAATCCACGCTGATGAACGCTTATTGTAAAATACGCCGTCGTCTTGGTAGTTATTAAAGTCACGGTCTCTTTGGATTAAACCAAACCCTTTTGGGTTCTCATCAATAAAGCTATTGGTCGACACCGACTGAGGATTATTTAATGGGCGCCAAATGTATTGACCCGATCCTGTGTGAATAGCCAGCCCATCACTGTCGTGAATTTCTGGGCGCCAGTCTTTAGCAGTTGTTTTATCTTTTTGTGAGTACCAATACATGCTCGTAAGCGGCGCTACGCCTAAGCGTTCAACATCGGCGCGCATATACAAATTAGCGCTCACAGAGGTGATATGCCCTTTATCTTCTTTGTTATCTTTGCTTAAACCAAAACGATAAGCACCGGTGATAGAAGGCCCTTCAAGCAATGCCCAAACAGACACACTTTCGCCTTTTTTCTCTGCGGGACCAATCCAAAATGCAGAAAAACGCGGAAATTCTTCTGGTTGATTCATACCCGTATTAATCGCGATACCTCGCGCCGACAGTCCATATTGCCCCTCTGGCCCATCAGTACGAAAATAAGACGCACCTAAAAAAGATATCCAATCTGGTTTCATATCTGGGCGCATTACTCTAAAGCCTGCAAATCCAAATCCTTCAGGGAGTTCGTGAGCTGGGCTGTCATCAGGCATATCAAAAACGTCATTACTAAAAGGTACATTTTGCACCTGATTTTTATCGTCTCTGATATAAATACTTACTGGCTCAGGAAAATATCGGCCAGGGTAAAATAATTGTACAGGTGCGTTTTTTCCACTTGGATATAAGGTTTCATCTTCTTTAAAGCGTATTTTCCAGTGTTCGTCATACGTAATTTTATCGATTAACTCCGGCGCTGGAACCTTGGTTGCCGTATAGGGCTTTTCGGCTGAGGCTTTTGCCAGTACTTTTAAGTCTTCGAATGAAAACTCCGTTTTATCTAATGCTTCTGTCGCGTAAGACGACATCGAAGTGCTAAAAATAATTGCGATAAATAACTTTAATTTCATAAAAAGAATGTCCAATAAATTGAGTCAAATAAAAATGGGAACGCTGCACGAACGTATGTTTAACTTAAAGTTCTGTATGGATATTACGTGACGTAATATGAACTAGCGTTTACTAAGGTATTGTTATTTGACTACAGGACCTCCCATAATTAATTTGTTTTTACGGGAATTAATTTTAAGGGCGATTGCGCGCGTTTAATGATATCGCTGAAGTGAAAATAAACGGAAATAGCGCAGTTTATTGGACGAAGCCGTCAAGAGGTATGGATATATTTAGATTTTAGTTGCCCACTATTCCAAGGCAAATACTTGTAGAGTGGCTGGTTTTTCTATTCGTTGTAGTTACATAGTTGATTTGGGCTAAAGCGTATTATAAGCAGTAAAAAGTGAAGGGTAAGCCTATATAGAACTGTGGTATTTAAATTGATAAGGATTACATTTAAGTGTTGAAAAACAAAGAGGCTCACCACTTTTAAAATTTGCAATTAATAGCTAAATTTGACTAGTCGTCCACCTCAGGGCGTGTTGTTAGCTTTACTTTAAATAACTGCCAAGTTTACTCTTTAGTTTTTTGTGGTGATGCAGAATACAACCAACTAAAAAACTTAATACCAATAAAGTAAAAAAGATAAATAGTCATGAGTTTAATTATAAATTTAATAATATCAAAAGGATCTGACCATATATTATATTCAAAACCTATTAAAGGTAATATCCAATCAGAACCTAATAAAACAAACAGCAGAGTCATATAGGTTGTAAGAAACGGTAGTTCTTTTTTAGATGTTGTCACCAAACCTCCTTGTAATGCTAACGAGCCTGTAGATTAACTCGTTTTTTTATTTATTTTTATTGATAAACAAACCATAGCTGAGTTCCTATTTTGGTTCAATTGATTACTGTATTTTTACGCAGCATATAAAGAAGTGTTTGGTGTTGTTTAAATTGGCGTTTTGGAAGCGATTACGAGTGGTTGAGTGGTTTTATTTAGGTTAAAAGGACTTCCCCTTCTTAATGCATCGTGTTTTGCAGTTTTTCTATATTATGAACAAGGCAATACAGTTGCCATTGCGTATTAACTTTCGTTTGACCCCGTAAGGTCAATTTATTCATGCCCTTGTTGACGGTAATATTGCCGAACACGGGTTCAATACAGCCTAATCGCTTACTGTATTGTCGTCGTCCGATTGGGCTGTCTATTTTTACTTTCATTTTGTCTACATAGCTCAGCTTTTTGCGTGATTCATTATTTATAAACTGAACTTGTCGTCCCCTTTCTATCGGTGGTTTTCGCATGCATTGCTGCTGTAGCGGGCATGTTTTACAGTCTTTTAAGTAACCACAGAATCGCGTGTATTGCTGATTATGACTTTTTACATTAACCCCACTTCGCCACATATCATTACCTGCAGGACAATGGCAGGTTTGAGTTGCTTCATCATAATGAAAATCGTCTGAGGTAAATAAGCGTGGCTTGCCTTTACTGCGTTTTAGTCGGCGCTTTTCTTGCTCCGTTTCGTATGTTTCGCTGTCTTTAAACAGCGGATTTTGTTTTCTAAATTGATTATCCGCAATGTAGGTATCGAACCCGCTTTGCGCCATAAATTCGAGATTTGCTTCGCTGTTAAACCCACTGTCTGCGGTGAACTTAATCGTGTGATCGTCTTTGCGCTTGTCAGTGTTCAATTTATCAAGCTGCTGCTTTAATTGCTTAACAGCTGGCTGTAGGGTTTGTTGCTCACCCACTGAGCCCCACGCTTGAGCTTGCAGGATGATTTGGTGTTTATCGTCATTAATCGCGATGCCGTTGTAGCCTTGAATTGTCCCTTTTGAGGTCGTCATTTTTGCACTATCTGGATCAGTGATATTACTTTTAACAGGCTTGCCTTTACTGCCTGTTTTCTCTTCGTGAGTGGCTAAAAACTCGGTGATTTTATCTGCACTTTTATCTAGCTTTTCTTTTTGTTTTAAATCCTGAGTTATCAATTCTTCGCCCAGTCCATCTTGTGATTGGTGGCGTTCAATAATACGTTTGCTTGCGCGTTCTAGTTTTGCTTTTTTGCGACCTAACTCATCGAATGTGCTACTCCACTCTTTACTCGCATTGGACTTTAATTTACACCCATCAATGGCAAACATGTTGCGACCTATCAAGTCTTCCTC
>NZ_JADYXD010000030.1:0-48438 GCF_015864475.1 Pseudoalteromonas sp. SWXJZ10B | reverse complement strand
TTTTAATTTCGTCATTTTTTCACCCAAATTTGTATGCTTATTAGCATAACATTTCTTTCTTAATGGGTGGCCAAAATCACTGTACCACTACATATGAAACGTCTAAAAAGACTAGTGATAAATAAAGTAAATGCCCATGATTTATCCCCATTGAATGCTTTGCTAGAACTAGAAGAGGTAAGTTTTGCAAGATGTAAGATAAATGATCTTAATTTTATAGTTAGTTCGAAAAAATTAAACGCTTTAAAATTAATGTTTGTTAGTGTGAATGAGCTATCAGGAGTGTCTTCTTTACACAATTTGAAAGAGTTATGTTTAATCTCCAGCGATATACCTAATCTCGATTTTTTAGGGAAATTATCATCTTTGGAGAAAATCAATATTTCTTCATGTAACTTTCAAAGTGAATCAATTAATATATCCTCTTTGTCAAATCTCAATAACTTAAAGTTTATATCTTTAATACTATTAAGAATAAAAGATATATCAGCTTTAGCTTCGCTTGAAAATGTAGAGGAGTTGAATCTTTCAAGAAATTTAATTGATAACATTCAGTCATTAAAAAATTTTTCAACTCTTAAAAAGCTTAACTTAATGAAGAACCAGATCAATGATATAAGAGCTTTAAGAAAGCTAAGTTCATTAAAAGAGTTAGATTTATCAAAAAATGAAATAGTTAATGTTTCCCCCCTCAAATCACTAAATAATCTGAATATGTTAGATATATCATCCAATAATATTAATGATATAACGGCCCTTAAAAATATTACTACGTTAACTACATTAGAGCTTGGCAATAACGATATCAACAATGTTGCTTCTATTTCTGATTTGGTTAATATTGAGGCCCTCACTATAAGTAACACAAAAGTGACAACATTAAATGGACTTGAGAAGTTAGTTAAACTCGAATATATAGAATTGCATGGACTAGTTGATGGTGGGGTTAATGTTACTCCTATACTAAACCATCCAAGTTTACGTTTCGTGGAAGTTGGGTTCAGGAACGTGAAAAAATACGCTAAGCTTGATTTTAAATCGAAGCCATACATTTTTTAATGGCGCAAATTAATTCATATTTGCGCCATTAAATTGACTACGCTTTATTCATCAATTGAGCGTAGTAGGGCGTTTATGCCTACTTTTTCACGTGTTTGTTTGTCTACTTTTTTCACGATGATTGCAGCGTACAGGCTGTGGGTGCCATCTTTTGAAGGTAGTGCGCCTGGTACAACTACTGCGCCTGCTGGTACGCGGCCGTAGTGAATTTCGCCGGTTTCTCGGTCATAAATACGGGTGCTTTGGCTGATGTAAACGCCCATTGAAATTACAGCGCCTTCTTCAACGATTACGCCTTCAACAATTTCAGAACGTGCGCCAATAAAGCAGTTGTCTTCAATGATAGTTGGGTTAGCTTGTAGAGGCTCTAAAACGCCGCCTATGCCAACGCCACCTGATAAATGTACGTTCTTACCAATTTGTGCACACGAGCCTACAGTCGCCCATGTATCAACCATGGTGCCGTCGTCAACGTATGCGCCAATGTTTACGTACGATGGCATAAGTACAACGTTTTTACCTACAAAGCTGCCTTTACGTGCTACTGCGTTTGGTACTACGCGCATACCGCCTTGCTGAAACTGCTCTGGGGTGTAGTCGCTAAATTTAAGCGGTACTTTGTCGTAAAACTGGTTTACGCCATCGTTCATTGGTTGGTTGTCGCGAATACGAAACGACAGTAACACTGCTTTTTTAAGCCACTGGTGTACAACCCATTCACCCGATATTTTTTCAGCAACACGTGCTGCGCCGCTATCAAGTAAATCAAGTGCGTCGATAATAGCTTGTTTTACGTCGTTTGATACTGTGCTTGGGCTAATGCTATCGCGGTTGTCCCATGCGTTTTCGATCATCGTTTTTAAATCTGACATGTGTGTCCTCTATTCTGTTTCGGCGTTGAATTTTTTACGTAATGCCTGATGAATTTTTGCTTGCTCTTCATCAGTCAGCGCTTGGTATTCGTTATTTGATACAACAAAGAAATCCTCGGCACGTTCACCTACTGTGGTAATACGGGCAGCGTGAATGTGTAGTAAATGCGCTTGGAAAACTTCAGCTATTTTGGTTAGTAAACCTTGTATATCGACGGCTTGAATTTCTATTAAGCTACGGTCTTTGCGTGCATGTGGGCGCAGTACAATTTTAGGTTTAATATTAAAATCTTTAAAGCGTTGAGTTCTGCTCTTTTTAAAGCGAATTTTTTTACGCGGATCGCTTAGGGCTTGCTCAAGTCCACGTTTAATTGATTGCGCTCTACCACTGGCTATAGGGTCGCCGCTCACTTCAAGTATTACAAAGCTAAACAGTATATAACCGTCTTTTGTGGTCAGTACTTGAGCGTGTTGTATTTGTGCTTTTTTAGAGCCAATAACGCTCACTAATCTGGCAAATAGTGCGCCAGAGTAAGGGCTGTATACAAATACTTGTGTGCCACCATGCATCGCTTTGTTAGATACAACAACACTTGGCTGGCTTAAGTCTGTGCTATTTAATAAATGCTCGGTTTGCCATGATATTTGCTGTTCGCTAAAAGCGGTATAATAGTTGGCTTTAAAGCGGCTCCAAATTAAATCAATTTGTTCCTCTTGATAACCTAAATTAAGAAGACGCTGTTTAGCTTGATGCTTTTTGTCGCGAATTTGGTCGCGTTGATCCATTGGGTTTTCGAGCCCTAAGCGCAGTGCGCGTTGCGTGTGTAAATAAAGCTCACGCAGTAGGGTGTTTTTCCAATCGTTCCATAAGTTGTCGTTGGTTGCACGTATGTCGGCAACGGTTAAACAATATAAGTAGTCGAGTTGGCGCTCTGTTTTAATACGTGTTGCAAAGTCTTTTATTACAGCTGGGTCGTTAATATCTTTACGCTGTGCGGTAACCGACATAAGTAAATGGTTACTTACAAGCCATGCTACTAGCTTAGCATCAGCCGATGAAAAGCCATGCAATTTAGCAAAAGCTATGGCATCAACAGCGCCAAGTTCTGAATGGTCGCCACCTCGGCCTTTAGCAATATCATGAAATATACCCGCTAAATAAAGTAGCTCTGGTTTATCCATTCGAGTTACTATTTCACTACAAATAGGAAACTCGCTAATGCCTGTTTTATCAAAGTATTCGTAAATATTTTTGATTAACTTATGGGTGTGCTCATCAACGGTATAGGCATGAAATAAATCAAACTGCATTTGCCCAAATATATTACGCCACTGTGGTAAGTAGGCGGCAAGCATGCCGTGCTTGTGCATCAGCGTAAATGCGCGTCCCATGCCATTAGGGTGTTTAACTAAGCGTAAAAATGCTTCACGGCAGGCTGCGTAATCTTGTAAATCACCCAATAAACGACGGCGCACCTGGCGAATGGTACGAATAGTACTTGGGTAAATATGGGTTATTACTGGGTTATCGGCTATGTGCTCAAATAATACAAAAAGTTGATCGCGTCTAAAAAATACCGACGGATCTTTTACGCGTATTTGATGGCCCACTTGTTCAAAGTTTCTGTCGAGTTCTATCACCGTTTTTTCACTACTTTCGGGCATTATACTTTGTTCAAAGTATGAAAGTAGCATTTGGTTAAGTTCGCGCACGCGGCTCATTATTCTAAATAAGCGTTTCATCATACGCTCAACGGAGGCTTTGCCGTCGCTACCAAAACCTAAAATTTCAGCGGCTTGCGGTTGATGATCAAACAATAAGCGGTTTTCAGCTCGCCCTGCTGCTAAATGCAGTGCAAAGCGAATGTTCCATAGGTTTTCTAGGCACTCGGAAAGCTCTTGAAACTCTTCGTGAGTTAAATATCCGTGGCTTATTAACTCTTGTAGGGTTTCGGTTCTAAAGTGCTTTTTTGCCACCCAAATAATGGTTTGTAAGTCGCGCAGACCACCGGGGTTTTCTTTAATGTTTGGCTCAAGGTTATACGCGGTGCCGTGGCACTTTCTGTGGCGTAAGTTTTGCTCTTGAACTTTAGCAGTAAAAAATTCACCTGAGCGCCATACTGGCGTTTCAAGAATATGCATTTTGAGTTTTTCAAACTCAATGTGGTTACCAAAAATAAGGCGGCTTTCGAGCAAGCTGGTGGCAAAAGTAACGTCTTCGCGTTTTTGCTCAATGGCTTGTTCTATCGTGCGCACGCTGTGGCCAATCTCTAAGTTGAGATCCCATAGCATGGTGACAAACAGGCCTATTTTTTCGCATATTTCTTCGCTTGGCGGTTTAGTTACAAGCAATAAAAAGTCGATGTCGGAGTAGGGATGTAGCTCGCCACGTCCGTATCCGCCTACAGCAATTAGCGCTAAATCAGGTTCATGCGCTAAGTCGTAAACATGAAACAGCTTTATGAGTAGGCGGTCAATAAACTCAGCCCGGGCATTAATTAAATTCCCAACCGGTTGTTTAGAAAACTCGTTATGTAGCCATTTATAAAAATAGCTAGAACAATCGCGATAATCACTAAGTTGCTCAGCATCGCTAAGCAACTTTTTTACTTTGTTGGGTAATGCCACGTGGGCTGGCTCCTTGTTGAACCTTTATTTTGATAAGTACTTTTATCAATGGTTCGGTTTTTATTAGTGTTCGATAATCCTGTCGATAGTATCATCTGATCGTAGCGTTAAAATTTCAACACCATTTTCAGTCACTAATAAAGTATGTTCCCATTGCGCAGACAAACTACGGTCGCGTGTAACTACTGTCCAATCATCTTTAAGAAGCTTACATTGGCGTTTACCCGCATTAACCATAGGTTCAATAGTTAAACACATACCTGCTTTTAAGGCTTCGCCAGTACCGGCTTTACCGTAATGCATTATTTGTGGTTCTTCATGAAATCCTGCGCCAATACCATGGCCGCAATACTCACGTACAATTGAGTAGTTAAAGCTCTCTGCATATTTTTGAATTGCTGAGCCAATATCACCCAAGCGCACACCTGGTTTTACCATTTTAATAGCAAGGTATAAGCTTTCTTGTGTTACTTCTGCAAGACGCTTAGCTTGAATGTTTGGTGTACCAACGTGGAACATTTTAGATGTGTCGCCGTGGTAACCATCTTTAATGACCGTTACGTCGATATTTACACTGTCGCCTTCTTTTAATGCTTTGTCATTTGGAATTCCGTGACAAATAACATGATTAACTGACGTACAAACTGATTTTGGAAAGCCATGATAATTTAACGGAGCAGGGATTGCTTGTTGCACATTAACAATATAATCATGACAAAGTGTATTTAGCTCATCGGTGGTAACACCTGGCACTACATGAGGGCCGATCATTTCAAGTACATCGGCCGCTAAGCGCCCAGCTACGCGCATTTTCTCTATTTCTTCAGGGGTCTTGATAATAGCGCTCATTGAGGCTCCAAAGTTGAGTTTTTAACATTTATCGCCGAACAAATTTTGCACGCGACGTTGAGTATTTAATTTTAATATGGTATAAAGCGCGCCGTCTTTTTACAAATAAATTCTTAAATGATTTTTTGTATTTAAGGCAAACACAATTTTATTTTAACACACACACGTATCGTCACATACACTTGGGTGCATTTGAAGTTTAATTACTTCGGTGTTGGTGCTATGGGATATGTGGAGGCCTAACCCTAAACAACTATAGAGGATCTATAAAATGGCAAACGTTTCAATGCGCGATATGCTTCAAGCTGGTGTTCACTTTGGTCACCAAGCACGTTACTGGAACCCTAAGATGAAGCCTTTCATCTTCGGCACACGTAACCGTGTACATATCATCAACCTTGAGCAAACTGTACCAATGTTCAACGACGCACTTAAGTTTTTATCAAGTGCTGCAGCAAACAAAGGTAAAGTTCTTTTCGTTGGTACTAAGCGCGCAGCAAGCGACGCAGTTAAATCAGCTGCTTTAGAAAGCGACCAGTTCTTCGTAAATCACCGTTGGTTAGGTGGTATGTTGACTAACTGGAAAACTGTACGTCAATCAATCAAGCGTCTTAAAGACCTTGAAGCACAAAGCCAAGACGGAACTTTCGAGAAATTAACTAAGAAAGAAACGTTAACGCTTAACCGCGAAATGGAAAAGCTTGAAAAGAGCCTTGGTGGTATCAAAAACATGGGCGGTCTTCCAGACGCGCTTTTCGTTATCGATGCTGACCACGAGCACATTGCTATCCGTGAAGCAAACAACCTAGGTATTCCAGTTGTTGCAATCGTAGATACTAACTCTAACCCAGACGGTGTTGATTACATCGTACCTGGTAACGATGATGCTATCCGTGCTGTAAGCCTTTACACTAGCGCTGTTGCAGCTGCTATTACTGAAGGTCGCGAGAATAACATCGTTGCTCAAGCTGAGAAAGACGATTTCGTTGAAGCTGAGTAATTAGCTGTCATCAAGTCTTCATCTTTTTAAGGTGAAGACTTGCTATTCTTGTCGAGCGGGTAACCCGCTTATCTAACCTGATTTCAGATTTGAGGATTTACTAATGGCTGTAACTACTGCCCTAGTTAAAGAATTACGCGAGCGCACAGGCGCTGGCATGATGGATTGTAAAAAAGCGTTAACTGAGACTGATGGCGACATCGAGTTAGCGATTGAAAACATGCGTAAAAGTGGCGCTGCTAAAGCTGCTAAAAAAGCAGGTAACATTGCTGCTGAAGGTACTATCATCATCAAGCAAAACGCGGGTGTTGCAGTACTAGTAGAAGTTAACTGTCAAACAGATTTCGTTGCAAAAGACGTAAGCTTCTTAGCATTTGCTAACAAAGTTGCTGACGCTGCAATTGCTGACACTATCTCTATCGAAGACTTACAAGCTAAGTTTGAAGAAGACCGTGTTGAGCTAGTTACTAAAATTGGCGAAAACATCAATGTACGTCGTTTACAGTACGTAACTGGTGAAAACCTAGTTGAGTACCGTCATGGCGATCGTATCGGTGTTGTTGTTGCGGGTGTTGCTGATGAAGAAACACTTAAGCACGTTGCAATGCACGTTGCTGCATCTAGCCCTGAATACTTAACACCTTCAGATGTACCAGCCGATGTTGTTGCTAAAGAAAAGCAAGTACAAATCGAAATCGCGATGAATGAAGGCAAGCCTGCTGAAATCGCTGAGAAGATGGTTGTTGGCCGCATGAAAAAATTCACTGGTGAGGTTTCTCTTACTGGTCAAGCTTTCATCATGGAGCCTAAGAAAACTGTTGGCGATATTCTTAAAGAGAAAAACGCAACAGTTACTAGCTTCGTACGTGTAGAAGTTGGTGAAGGTATCGAGAAGAAAGAAGAAGATTTTGCTGCTGAAGTTGCTGCTCAAATTGCTGCTGCTAAAGCTAAGTAAGATTACTATTTGTGAAGGATAATGAAATTAGATGCAATTAAAGTACTATTTGGTTTTGCTTCGCAGCTAGAAATTCTTTAAAATAACCGCGCTTTTATGTTTAACATAAGCGCGGTTATTTTTTATCCATAATTCAATAAAAGTTGGCCCCAATACTATGACTATCAATCGCAAACCTATTTTTAGACGTGTTCTTCTCAAATTAAGTGGTGAAGCTTTAATGGGAGACGAAGGCTTCGGCATCGATCCTAAAGTTTTAGACCGTATGGCACAAGAAATTAAAGAGCTAGTAGAGCTCGACGTAGAAGTGGGTTTAGTTATTGGTGGAGGTAACTTTTTACGCGGTGGATCACTTGCAGAAGCAGGTATGAATCGCGTAGTAGGCGATCACATGGGTATGCTTGCAACTGTTATGAACGGCCTTGCAATGCGTGATGCGCTACACCGTGCATTTGTAAATTGTCGTCTTATGTCGGCTATTCCGCTTAATGGTGTATGTGACGCTTATAACTGGGCTGAAGCAATTAGTTTATTGAAAACTGGTCGCGTAGTCATTTTTGCAGCGGGTACTGGTAACCCATTTTTTACTACCGATTCTGCAGCATGTTTACGCGGTATCGAAATTGAAGCGGATACAGTAATTAAAGCGACTAAGGTTGATGGCGTATACAGTGATGACCCTGTTAAAAACCCAGATGCGACGCTTTATACCCACTTAAGCTACAATGAAATCATTGAAAAAGAATTAAAAGTTATGGATTTAGCGGCATTTACTCTAGCCCGCGATCACAATATGCCATTGAGCGTATTTAACATGAATAAATCAGGCGCGCTAAAACGCGTAATTATGGGTGAAGAAGAAGGTACACTTATTTCTTCACAAGCCTCAGATGAAATAATCAAATAATTAGGATTAAACCGTGATTAACGATATTCAAAAAGACGCGCAAGCGCGCATGCAAAAAAGTGTAACTGCACTAGGTAGCCAATTATCTAAAATTCGTACTGGCCGTGCACATCCTGCAATCCTAGATGGCATTATGGTGTCGTACTACGGTGCACCAACGCCTTTAAACCAAGTTGCTAACGTAACAATTGAAGATTCTCGTACACTTGCTATTGGTGTATTTGATAAGTCTTTAGCGCAAGCTGTTGAAAAAGCAATTATGGCATCTGACTTAGGTTTAAACCCTATGTCGGCAGGTACTGTTATTCGCGTACCACTTCCTCCACTTACAGAAGAGCGTCGTAAAGACCTAATCAAAATTGTACGTGGCGAAGTTGAAGGCGGTCGTGTTGCTATTCGTAACATTCGTCGTGATGCTAATGGCGATGTAAAGGGTTTATTAAAAGATAAAGACATATCTGAAGATGAAGCGCGTCAATCGGATGATGCGATTCAAAAGCTTACTGATAAGTTTATTAAAGAAATGGATACTTTATTAGCTGCCAAAGAAACAGAATTGATGGAAATCTAAGTAAGGTCCTGTTTATCTTTCGAGGTTGAATTTGCAGCAGTGTGTTTGGTTTTTAGGCAAGGCAGAGCCTATGTTGTGTGGTTATTCCCCATAATTAGGCGATAACGATGCATAAAATCCAAACACGCGCTGCCCAAAGGGTTCTGCCTAGGGGCGATTAACTCTTTGTTGCCTACATGGATGTAGGTAAGGGGCGTGAGCAGGACGCGGAAGCTTTACTCGATTTTTACTTAGTCCACTAGGTTACAAATCTCGCGCCGCGATTAAGTCGCCCCTAGATTGAACAAATTACAATCCTGAAAGGTCGACAGGACCTATTAAAATTATTAGTTTTGAAACGCCGTCTAGGGTATACTAGGCGGCGTTTTTTTATGGAATACTCGATATTTATGGTTCTAGATGCTGACACAATTTCACAGCAATGTTTACCCAAACATGTTGCTATCATCATGGATGGGAACGGACGTTGGGCGCAAGCTAGAAATAGACCTCGTGTGTATGGGCATAAAAAAGGCGTAGACGCAGTTCGTCAATCTGTTCAGTTTTGTACTAAATTAGGGATACAATCGTTAACCTTATTTGCTTTTAGTAGTGAAAACTGGCGCCGCCCTGAAGACGAAGTAAACACTTTAATGGAGCTTTTCTTATTTGTTTTAACAAAGGAAGTTAAAAAGCTTCATAAAAACAATGTAAAACTGACCATTATTGGAGACTTATCACGATTTTCTGAAGGATTACGTAGCAAGGTAGACGCTGCGCATAAGCTGACTGAAAATAACACCGGGTTGCGTTTAAATGTTGCAGCTAATTACGGTGGTCGTTGGGATGTTGCCAATGCGGCAAAACAACTTGCTTTGCAAGTTGCGCAGGGCACACTAAACGCAGAAGATATTACAGAAGAGCGCTTAGCACAGCATATGAGCATGGCAGATCAGGCTGAACCTGATTTACTTATTCGCACTGGTGGCGATGTTCGTATTAGTAATTTTTTACTATGGCAAGTTGCTTATGCAGAACTTTACTTTACCGAGACACTTTGGCCAGATTTTAATGAAGCAGCATTTGCTGAGGCCATTGCGTGTTACGTTGCCAGAGAGCGACGTTTTGGTTGTACGGGCGAACAAATAAAACAATTACTCGCTCAAACCTAAATAGAATAAGGGTCACATTTTGTTAAAACAACGAATTTTAACCTCTCTAGTGCTAGCTCCATTAGCATTGGCTTTGGTTTTTTATACACCGCTTACGTTATTTAGTTACTTTGCTGGTGCAATTGTATTATTAGGCGCATGGGAATGGTCTGCATTTATGGGCCTTTGCGACAAGCTTAAACGTGCTGCCTTTGTTGTGTTTATTGGCGCTTTACTTGCCTTGCTTAATTTACATTGGCCTATTGAATCATTATGGGAAAATGGCAAGCTAGTCGGTGATGCAAACTACGTATTTACGCTTTCGTTTGCTTGGTGGATTGTTGCTAGCTATTTAATTTGGCGCTACCCAGAAATGGCTAAAGCGTGGAATGAAGGCCTAGTTATGCGCGGCATTGCAGGGCTACTCACGCTTGTACCGCTATGGCTTGCTCTAAATACACTACGTAGCGCGCAATATGCTGAATCAACTCATTTTGGTTCGGTGCTAATTTTAGTGGTACTCGGTATTGTATGGAGCGCAGATGTGGGTGCTTACTTTACGGGTAAAAGTTTTGGTAAACATAAGTTAATGCCTAAAGTAAGCCCTAATAAAACAATTGAAGGGTTAGCAGGCGGTGTAGTCGCTTCTATTATTTTTGTATTAGCATTTTGTCACTTTACCGATGTTGATTTAGTTGTATGGCCTGTGTACGCGATAATGACAGCATTTATTGCGTTGTTTTCTGCGGTAGGTGATTTACTGGAAAGCATGTTTAAACGTGAAGCTGGTTTAAAAGATAGCGGTCGATGTTTACCAGGACACGGCGGTATTTTAGATAGAATTGACAGCTTAACGGCTGCTGCTCCAATGTTTGTTATGTGCTATGCGTGGACTCTTAGTTTATGAGCCAAAAGCAATTGCTGGTTATTTTAGGCGCAACGGGCTCAATTGGTTTAAGTACACTTGATGTTGTGTCGCGCAATAAAGAGTTATTTGATGTTTTTGTTTTGGCTGCAGGACAAAATGCAAAGAAAATGGCGGAGTTGTGTATTGAACATGAACCGCTTTATGCGATTATGGCTAACCAGCAGGCCGCAGAGCAATTATCTGCGTATTTAGCTAATACTCAGTGCCAAACTCTTGTTATGCACGGTGAGCAAGCAATGAGTGACTTATGTGCTCATCCTGATGTTGACATTGTAATGTCGGCAATTGTAGGTGCAGCTGGTTTACTACCCACATTAAGTGCTGTTGAAGCGGGTAAAAAAGTACTACTAGCTAATAAAGAATCTTTAGTTATGTCAGGTCAGTTGTTTATTGATAAAGTTAAACAACATAAAGCCACTTTGCTGCCAATAGATAGCGAACATAATGCAATTTTTCAATGCCTACCGTCTTCGTTACAAAATGCCAAAGGCGATCAAAAACTACAGCAACATGGCGTAAGTAAAATTTTGCTTACCGGCTCTGGTGGCCCATTTTTAACGCGTGATATAAATACGTTAAAAGATGTAACCGTAAGTGAAGCCGTTGCACACCCTAACTGGTCGATGGGTCAAAAAATATCAGTAGATTCCGCAACTATGATGAACAAAGGTTTAGAGTTTATTGAAGCTAAGTGGTTATTCAATTGTGATGCGAGTGATATTGATGTGGTTATTCATCCACAAAGTATCATTCATTCAATGGTGCAGTACCACGATGGTTCTATTTTAGCGCAAATGGGTAACCCCGATATGCGCACGCCAATTGCCCATGCACTTGCGTATCCTGAGCGAATTAATGCGGGTGTTAAACCGTTAAACTTCTCTGACATTTGTGATTTTTCGTTTACTAAACCTGATTTTTCTCGTTATCCAAATTTACAATTAGCGATTGATGCGTGTAGTGCAGGGCAGGGCGCGACAACAACGGTTAATGCAGCAAATGAAATAGCTGTGGGCGCATTCTTAAACGGTAAAATTGGTTTTACCGATATATACAAAATAAATGCACAGACGCTAGAAGCTGCAACTTACACCAATGTGCAAAGCCTAGATGAAATTTTAGAGTGTGATAAATTAGCGCGTATTAGCGCTTCAGAATTTATAACAAAAGTGGCGCATTAATATGTTTGATTTTTTTTGGAATCTTGGCTCATTTATTTTAGCGCTTGGTATTTTAGTGGCCATACATGAATATGGCCATTTTTGGGTTGCACGAAAAATGGGCGTTAAAGTGCTGCGTTTTTCAATTGGTTTTGGTAAGCCACTGTTAAAATGGCATGACAAATATAATACCGAATACGTGATTGCCGCTATTCCATTAGGTGGTTATGTAAAAATGCTTGATGAGCGAGTTGATGACGTACCAGCAAATCAACGCCACTTGTCGTTTAACTCTAAATCTGTACAAGCGCGTATTGCTATTGTTGCTGCGGGACCAATGGCTAACTTTTTGTTTGCCATTTTTGCTCTTGCGGTGATGTATATGGTAGGTGTGCAATCGGTTAAGCCAGTTGTTGGCAGCATAACCGAAGGCAGTCGCGCAGAGCAGGCGGGCATTATGCCTTCTCAACATATTATAAAAATTGGTGATGATGACATAACGACATGGCAAGATGCCACATTTGCGCTTATGTCTAACTTAGGCGAAGAAAGCGTTGAAGTTATTGTTCGTGATAAAAACCTTCAACCACGCGTTAAAACGCTTAATTTAGAGGGTTGGAAGCTTGACCAGCGAGACGTACCACCACTGAGTTCGTTAGGTATTGTGCCATTTAGACCTCAAGCAACTTTAACAATTGCCGCCGTAACTAAAGACTCAGCCGCAGAACACGCTAATTTACAAGTTAACGACACAATTTTGGCTGTAAACGGTGAAACAATAAGCAATTGGCAGCAATTAGTTAATCTTATTACGCAATCAGCTAACAAATCTTTACAATTTAGTGTAAAAAGACAAGATACTATACAAGCCATTACAGTTACCCCTAAAGGGCGCATTGATAATAACGGTATTGAGCAAGGCTTTTTAGGTGTTGCTCCTGTTGTACAGCAATGGCCTGATGGCTATGTAGAGACAAGGCATTACGGCCCGCTCGATAGTATTGTGCGAGGCACAAAAGAAACTTGGCGCTTAATTACACTCAGTTTTGACATGATTGGTAATTTAATTACAGGCCAGGTTTCGGTTAAAAATTTAAGTGGTCCTGTGGGCATTGCAGTAGGCGCTGGAACTAGCGTAAGCTATGGGTTAGTGGCCTTTTTAAGCTTTTTAGCCTTAATAAGCGTTAACTTGGGTGTATTTAATTTATTACCCTTACCAGTGCTTGATGGCGGACACTTAATGTATTACATAATTGAACTTTTTCGTAAAAAGCCGGTCTCTGAAAAGACACAAGAGTTTGGTTTTAAAGTGGGTGCCTTGTTGCTCATTTTTCTAACATGTTTCGCTTTGTTCAATGATGTATCGCGTTTGTAGTTACAGCGTGGCAAATTACTAATTAGAACACGATTGTAAAGCACCATTAGTAAGGTGTTATGCGGTAATACAGTTGTAAAGGATAAAGATAATAAAATGGCTATAAAAAAACATTTGGCAATAACAAGTTTATTGGGTGCAAGTTTTGCAGCCCTAGGCCAAAACTCCTTTATTGTTGAAGACCTGAAAGTTGAAGGTTTGCAGCGCGTAGCACTTGGTGCAGCGCTAACACATATTCCTATTAACGTAGGCGATAATGTTGATGACTATACGATTTCAAAAACAATAAAGTCACTTTATCGTTCTGGGCACTTTGATAACATAAAAGCACTTCGTGATGGCAACAACGTTATTTTTAAAGTAACGGAACGTCCTACCATCAGCTTTATTGAGTTTGAAGGCAATAAAGACATTAAAGACGAGCAGCTTAATGAGTCTCTTGATCAGCAAGATATTCGCCAAGGTGAACCACTTGATAAAACCGTTATCGATAGTATCGAAAAAGGCTTAGTTGAGTTTTTCCACAGTATTGGTAAATACAACGCTAAAGTAGATATCAGTATTACTAAGCTGCCACGTAACCGCGTTAAACTTAAGTTAGAGTTTGATGAAGGTGATGCTGCTTCTATCCGCCAAATTAACTTAGTGGGTAATGAACTTTTTTCTAATGAAGAGCTTCTTAAACTTGCTGAATCGCAGCAAGATTTACCTTGGTGGCAGTTTATGGGTAGCGACCGTTACCAAAAGCAAACCATTGAAGGCGATTTAGAAAAAATTCGTAGTTATTATTTAGACCGTGGTTACCTGCGTTTTAATATCGACTCAACGCAAGTTTCAGTGAGCCCTGAACGTGAATCGGTTTACGTTACAGCTAACTTAACTGAAGGCGTAAAATATAAAGTTAAAGGTTTTGACTTTATTGGTGACTTGCTTGGCCGTGAAGACTTAATTAAAAGTGTTATCCCACTTAGAGCGGGTGAGCTTTATAACGGTTCTGTAGTTACTTCATCTGAAGAGTTTATTAAAAGCTACTTAGCACGTTTTGGTTACGCTAATGCTGAAGTGCGTACAATTCCAGAAATTGACGACGAAAAGCAAGAAGTACAATTAACACTATCGGTTAATCCAGGTAAGCGTGTATACGTTCGTCGTATTATTGTTGGTGGTAACCAAAATACGGCAGATGAAGTACTTCGTCGTGAAATGACACAACTTGAAGGCGCATGGTTATCTAATCAAAACCTTGAGCGTTCAAAACTGCAAATTCAACGTCTACCTTACATGGAAACTGTTGATTTTAACGTAGTGCCTGTACCCGGTGTGGATGACCAAGTAGATGTAGACTTTACTGTAAAAGAGCAATCTGCAGGTAGCTTTAATGCTGGTCTTGCTTATGGTTCTTACTTAGGTCTGCAGTTTAATATTGGTGTAACAGAATCTAACTTTTTAGGCACAGGTAACCAAATTGGTTTAAACCTTAATACGTCTACAGGTTCTGAAAGCTTAAGCTTATCGTACACAGACCCATACTTTACGCCAGATGGTGTATCGCAAGGCAGTAGCATCTTTTACAGAAACTACGATGCAAGTAAATTCAGTCTTGTTGAATATAAATCGAAAAGTTATGGTTTAGGCACAAATATTGGTTTTCCAATTGATGCTGTAAATCGTGTTAACTTTGGCGCCCGTTGGATTAAAGAAGAGCTTTCGGATATTGCAGAGTACGAGCAAACGCGTGTACTTCGTGAAACATTCTTAGATCCAGATAACCCAGATGCAGGCTTTGACTTTACTAAGTATGAGCTGAGTGTTGGCTGGTCGCGTATCACCGTTAACCGTGGTTTATTCCCAACAGCGGGTTCGCGTCAAACTCTAAACTTAACAGCAACAACGCCTAACTCAGATCTTCAGTACTTTAAACTGAACTACGATTCGCGTTTTTACTGGCCTATATCAAATGACCACCGTTGGGTATTCTCAACGCGTGCAGCACTTGGTTATGGTAATGGTTATGGTTCTACAAACGGGTATGAGCAAACACTTCCATTCCAAGAGTACTTCCGTATAACGGAAATGGAACTACGTGGCTTTGACCGTAATACAATATTACCACGTGCTGTGTCGCGTATACCGCAGTCTATTCCGGGTACGCCAGGTGCAGACGGTACTACAACCGGTAGCATTGGTGGTGCATCAGAATTTGATATTCTAGTGCCACAAGGTCGTATTGGTGGTAATGCCAAAGCAGTGGCAGGTATGGAGCTAATTGTTCCTACACCATTCTTAGATGAAGAAAATACCAGCTCTGTACGTACTAGCTTCTTTGTTGATGCTGCAAACGTATGGGATACTGAGTTTAACGTAGACCGCTATCAAAACTTAGGCGTTGATGAACGTGCTAAATTAGATGACTATTCAGACCCAATGCGTTTTAGGGTTTCAACCGGTCTTTCATTACAATGGATCTCTCCAATGGGTCCAATGCTGATCAGTTTTGCGTATCCATTGCAAAAAGAAGAAGATGACGATACGAAAACCATCAGCTTTAACATTAGTAACACTTTCTAAAGGAGTTTTTTGTGAAAAAATTATTTAAATCAACAGCTGTAGCAGTTTTAGCAACGTTAATGATGGGTACTTCTGTGAATGCATTTGCACACAAAGTAGGTATTGTTGATATGCAGGAAATCTACAAGCAAATTCCTCAAATGGCTAAAATTGAACAGTCTTTACAAACTGAGTTTGCTGAACGTCGTCAAGAGCTTGAAAAGTTACAAGGCGATATTCGTTTTGAAGCTGAAAAATTTAAACGTGAAAGTACAACGATGAGCCAAGCTCAAAAAGATACTCTGCGTGAAAAAATTCAAGGCATGCAAAAAAATCTTGCTGAACAAGGTCGCCCTTTAGAGCAAGAAATTAAAGCGCGTCAAAACCAAGAGCTTGCTAAAGTTCAAGGTGTAATCATCAAAACAATTGAAGAGATTGCTAAAGACGGCGACTTCGACGAAGTTAAAGTAAAAGACACTACTATTTACTTTAACCCTAAAGAAGTGACTGATCTTTCATCTAAAGTTGTAGCCGCTGTTAGTAAGAAATAATCACTCTATGCAAAATTATACGCTTTCGCAAATTGCGGAACTTCTAGGCGCCGAACTTCAGGGTGATGGCGCTTTAGAAATAAAAAAAATAGCGACACTTGCAAATGCCCATTCTGGGCATATTGCATTTTTAGCGAACTCAAAATATCGATCGCAACTTGAGACTACTCAAGCTAGTGCTGTAATAGTAAGCCAAGCCGATGCAGAGTACTTTAGTGGTAGCAAAATTATTGTTGCTAATCCGTATGTAAGTTACGCAAAATTAGCGCAATTTATGGATACAACACCACGCTCAGCCTCGACGGGTATTCATCCAAGTGCAACTGTTCATTCAACAGCGATTGTTAGTGATAGCGCCGCTATTGGTGCTAACGCAGTCATTGAAGCTCATGCAGTGATAGGTGACAACGCGCAAATTGGTCCGAACAGTTTTATCGGGGAACGTGTTAAAATAGGTTCTGGCACTAAGCTTTGGCCTAGTGTGACTATTTATCACGATGTTGAAATTGGTTCAGATTGTTTGTTTCAAGCAAATAGTGTTGTAGGTAGTGATGGGTTTGGTTATGCAAATGAGCGCGGGCAGTGGGTTAAGATACCTCAACTTGGTTCAGTGATCATAGGCAACAAAGTTGAAATTGGTGCAAGTACGACAATTGATCGTGGTGCACTGGACAATACCATCATTCATAGCAATGTTATTATCGATAATCAGTGTCAAATAGCGCACAACGTTGAAGTTAATTCAGGCACCGCAATAGCGGGCTGCACTGTACTTGCAGGAAGCGTTACCATTGGCAAGAACTGTCAAATTGGTGGCATGGTTGCAATTAATGGTCACATGTCTGTATGTGATGGTGTTATAATTACCGGCATGAGTATGGTGACAAAATCAATCACCGAACCAGGTATTTACTCATCTGGTATGCCCCATACAACAAACAAAGAATGGCGTAAATCAATAGCTCACTTGCGTAACCTTTCAGACATGAAATCTCGTCTTAAAGCGCTTGAAGCATTGGCTAAGTCATAACGTTGAACACTAATAAGGATGCTATTTTGGCAAACGAATTAAATAGCCTTGATATTCAAGAAATTTTAAGTTTATTACCGCACCGTTACCCGATGCTATTAATTGATCGTGTTATTGATTTTACACCTGGCAAGTCTTTACATGCTATTAAAAATGTTTCTATAAATGAACCAATTTTTACTGGGCACTTTCCAAATCAGCCAATTTTTCCTGGTGTGCTAATATTAGAATCAATGGCGCAAGCAACGGGTTTATTAGGTTTTAAAACAGTAGAAAACCGTAGCGAAAACGAATTGTATTTGTTTGCTGCTGTTGATAACGCACGTTTTAAACAACCTGTAATTCCTGGTGATACAATGCATCTTCATGTTGAGTTTTTAAAAGAACGTCGCAACATTTGGAAGTTTGCTGCAGAAGCTAGAGTCGACGGCAAAATAGTGTGTAGTGCCGAAATTATGTGTGCGAGAAGAGAGTTTTAATAGTGATCCATTCTACAGCAATAATCGAACCTGGCGCTAAACTAGGCAACAATGTCTCAGTTGGTCCGTATAGTTATATTGGCAATGATGTTGTTATCGGTGATAACTGTATTATTGAGTCTCACGTTGTTGTTAAAGGGCCGTCAACTATTGGCTCTGGCAATCATATTTTTCAGTTTGCGTCTGTGGGTGAAGCCTGCCAAGACAAAAAATACAACAACGAGCCAACCACTTTAATCATGGGTGATAACAACGTTATCCGTGAATGTGCCACTATTCACCGTGGTACGATTCAAGACCAAGGTGTTACTAAAATTGGTAGTAATAATTTGTTTATGGCTTATACACACGTTGCACATGACGCGGTAATTGGCGATAACGTAATTTTTGCTAACAACGCAAGTGTGGCCGGCCATGTACATGTAGGCGATTGGGTTATCCTTGGTGGTAATTCGGGTGTTCATCAGTTTTGTAAAATTGGTGCACATGCCTTTATTGGTATGTATTCAGGTGTTAACAAAGATGTACCACCATTTGTTACTACCATTGGTATGCCAGCAGGCCCTGCAGCTATCAATAAAGAAGGCATGAAACGTCGTGGTTTCGAAAGTGATGAAATTATGGCTGTACGCCGTGCATACAAAGCATTTTATCGTAAAAGCTTAGGTGCTGAAGAAGCTATTGAGTCGCTTAGTGAAGATGCCGCAAAGTATCCTGCTGTGAAATTGATGGTCGACTTTGTTAAAAACTCAGAGCGCGGCATCGTAAGATAATTCGCGGGTTTGCTTTAAGCATTAAAAAAACCACCCTAGATGATAAATCGAAGGTGGTTTTTTATTGCCCTGCTTTAAGCTAATTCAGTTAATACTCAGGGTAATTGAGTTAGTATGCGGGTAATTTATATAATAAAAGCCGTCCTATGCGTTTACCTAAGTTAGTAGTCACTCTTTTTATTACTTCAGTTTTAGCCGCTTGTAGTAGCCAGCCTATTGTTAAATCATCTGCTGGAGAAATCACTCAAGTTGGGAAAGCATCTTTTTATGCTGATAAATACCACGGAAGAACAACCGCCAACGGAGAGCGCTTTAGCCAACAAGCTGCAACAGCAGCCCATTTAGAATTTGATTTTGGTACTACGGTGGTTGTTACCAACCTCGCTAATAACAAATCAGTCACGGTAAGAATCAACGATAGAGGCCCGTATGTGCGAGGTCGTATTATTGATTTATCAAAAAGTATGTTTAAAAAAATAGCCGACCCTAAGGTCGGCGTTATTGATGTATCAGTAAAGGTTTTAAAACCGGGTAGTTAGCGAAACATAACCAGGATAAGCCACACTGAGCTCTTTATGAGAGCCTTGTGCGACTATTTGACCGTCTTCCAACCATACAACATTATCCATTTGAGCAAGTAGAGCGGGATCGTGCGTAATTGTCAGCACGCTCGCGTTATTCATAACATGCATTATTGCTTGCATTACCCCTTGCTTAGACTGATTATCAAGACCTTCTGTTGGTTCATCAAGAACCAAAATAGCCGGACTTTTAAGCAAAGCTTGTGCAATAGCTATACGTCTAGACTGACCTTGCGATACGTTACGCCCGCCAGTGCCTAGTTGTGTTTTTAAACCTTCTTTTAGCTCATTAAACCATGGGCTTAATTGCGCTAATGAGAGCGCTTCAATCATTTGCTCTTTAGTTGCATTTGGCGCGGCATAACGTAAATTTTCACTCAGTGTGCCATCAAAAATATGGTGCTGCTGAGCGAGTATATTTATCACACTTGCGCGTATATCATTATTTAACGAATGTAAGTCAACAACGCTATTTTGATTATTTAGCGTTATGCTGCCTTGTTGTAAAGGCCATAAACCAGTCAGTAAATTTACAAGCGTCGTTTTACCGCTGCCGCTTCTACCAACAATCGCTACTTTTTGCTGAGGCATTAGCTCAAAGCTAACATCAGTTAGTGCTGTTTGTTCACCATATTGATAGCTAATATTGTTAAGTGCCAATGTGTTATTTTGCGCACTAAAGCTTTCATCTGCTTCTATAATTGTATTTTTATCTTGTGAGCTAGCTGCTTTATCTTCAAGTGTAAACAACCGCTCTGCTGCTTTTAATACGTTAGGTAGCTCAATAAACGCATTAGGAAGTAGTAATACACTCTCAAAACTTGCCAGTACAAACAGGCTTAACATAGCAAGTTCTACATTTACCATAGTATTGGCGTAAACCAACGGGACTATGGTGACTATGCTAGCAAGCATGGCTAATTGAACAACCAACAAGCTTAACCCATCTGAGTTTGCTAGTGCTTTGTGGCGAATAAATAATTGCTTATTGTACTGCTCGCTTAATTCGTCGCACTTATTAAGCTGCTGCGAACGGGCTTGATAAATACTAAGCTCTCTAAGGCCTGTAAGTGTATCTGAAAGCTCAGAGCGAAGTTGTGCACTAAGTTGTGTTTCTTTATGGCTGTTTTTAGTGAGCTTTGCGCTGAGTAGGGCAGGTATAACCACACCAATAAGTATAATGCCAGTAAAGCAAATAAGGGCGACGTTGCCATTATAAGCCGACATAAACAGCATGATGATTGGCACACTTAAAAGAGCGACCAGCATAGGAAGTAAAACGTTTAAATAAAACTTGTCGAGTGCGTCTACATCGTTTTGTAATCGGTTAACTAGATCAGCGCTGCGGCTCATTGCTAAATCAACATTGTTAAGCTTACTTAACGTTGCAAATACATTGGTACGTATTTCACTTAGTAATAAAAACGTGGCGTTATGAGTAACTAGGCGTTCGCCATAGCGCGATGCTGTTCGCACAATTGCTAAAAACCGAATCGTTCCTGCTGGAGTAAAGTAGTTCATTTGCACGCCCGCAAGACCTGCAGCCGCCATTGACGCTAAAAACCAGCCAGAAATAGCCAACAAGCCCACATTAGCTAATACCGTAATCGTTGCTAAAAATGTACCCAATAGCATCGCTTTATAATGAGGAGCACAAAGCTTTAATAAGCGAATAAAATTATGCATGCGCAACCCCTTGTTTGGCCGTTTTTAATAAATCAGCAAATGCACCATTTTGCGCTGCAAGTGTTTCAAAGTGACCTTGCTCAGCTATTTTTCCATCGTGCATAACAATGATATTACTGGCATGTTTAACGGTATTTAATCGATGAGCAATGACTAACACTAAGTTATTTTTAGCATATTCATTAATAGCATCTTGAATAAGCTGCTCTGTTTGGCTATCAAGGTGCGCTGTAGGCTCATCAAGCACTAAAACTGGTGCTTGTTTTATGAATGCACGTGCGAGTGCGATGCGTTGCTTTTGTCCGCCAGAAAGCCCTTCGCCTTGCTCACCTATCAGTGTGTTAAAACCATCGGGTAGGGTATTTATAAATTCAAGCACACCAGCTTGCTTTGCTGCATGTTCAAGCTCTTGCTGTGTGGCAGTTGGTTTGGCCAATTTAATGTTGGCAGCAATGGTGTCGTAAAACAGCGTCGCTTTTTGTGGTATCCATGCAATGTTATTTTGCAGGTAAGTAATATCGGTTGTGCTTAAACTCTGATCATTAATAGATAGGTGGTTTATCACCTCAGGGTGAAACCCTAATAAGCAATCAAACAACGTACTTTTACCTGAGCCACTACTGCCCACAACTGCAATTAAGCCTTTATTTGGCAGTGTTAAATTTATATTTTTAATCCCTTCGTTACTATCTGGGTATATAAAATTAAGGTCGGTAATACTTATTGAGTTAATTGTATTTAAAGTTAAATTGTTTTCAGGCGTGCTTGTAGTCACTGACGCATTTTCGTCACTTGGCAGTGGTGCATTTAAAATCGCAACCATATCGGCAGCGGCACTAATGCCTTGTAAGCGTGCATGGTAATGGCTACCTAGCTGGCGCAGTGGTAAATAAAATTCAGGCGCTAAAAGTAGCACCACAAAGCCAGTAGCAAAATCAAGAGTGCCAAAAAACAGTCTAAAACCAATAATTACTGCGACTAATGCCACGCTAATGGTGGCTAAAAACTCAAGTGCAAATGATGATAAAAACGCGATTTTTAAAACATCGAGTGTAGCGTGTCTAAAATCATCTGAAATTTTAGCTATTTGTTTAAGCTCGGTACGTGTTGCATTAAATAGCTTGAGTTGAGTTAAACCTTGTACGCGGTCAAAAAAGTAATTGCCCAGTACAGCAAGTTGCTTCCAGCGTTTTTGGTTTAAAGCTTCGGCTTTTGAGCCTACTAAAATCATGAAAAAAGGAATGAGCGGGGCGGTTAATAAAAATATCAACCCAGCTTTATAATCTGTCGGAAAAATAACAACCAATATTGCCAGCGGAATAAGCGCGCTGTAAGCAGCACCAGGTAGGTATTTAGCATAATAGTCGTGGAGTGCTTCTACGCCATTATGTAGGGTATTTAATGTAGCGCCTTGGCCGTGTTGTTCTATATAGCTTGGCCCAAGTAAGCTGAGCTTATTTAGAAGTGTTTGGCGCATTGCCGATTTTATTTTAAGTGCAGCATATGCACTCAAGCGTTCGCTTAATGCTAAAAATATTGCACGCAGTAAAGTAATACCTGCTAAGGGCCACAGTAAGTGTGTAACGCCGCTTAAGCTGCTGCCTTCAAACATTACATTATGAATAGCTTGAGCCAGTAAATAAGCACCTGCAATCATCAGTAATGCGTTAAAAGTACCCAGTGCAATGCTTAACTTTAACCACACTGCAGCGGGTTTACTTTGACGCTTTAAAAAAGCGCGCAGTGATTGCTGCTGCGCGCGATCTGGTCGGGGGTTAGTCGTCATCTTTTGTGTTGTTAGCATCGTTTAATAAATCGTGCATGGCTTGTTCATCATCAGCAATGCTGTTTTTATTTTGATGAAATTCGTACCACATTACATTTATTACACCTAAGGTACAGGCCAAAAGTACACCTAAAATCCAAGCGAAATACCACATAGTTTAGTCTCCTTAGTAGCTACCGTGAGTGTTGTTTTCAATTTCTTCAACCGTTACTCTGCGCCACATTTTTACATAACACCAGGTGGTGTAAGTTAAAATAAGTGGAACAAAAATACACACTGCAACAAACATTACATTGAGCGTTTTATGGCTCGATACCGCATCCCAAATTGTTAAGCTAATATTTGGATTGTTGCTTGATGGCATAATAAATGGGAACAGTGAAACACCGGCCGTCATAATCACGCCAATTAACATTAAGCTTGTTGAAATAAGTCCAAGTGCTGGTTTGTTCAATTTAGAAAACAATAGCGCACTTAGTGCCATTACAAAGGCTAAAATAGGGAAGGTCATTGTCCACGGACGTGTGCTGTAATTACTTAACCAAGCACCTTGGGCTGTTGTTACTACTTTAGCTAATGGATCTGCATGGCTTTGTGTATCAGGCATAGATACAATTTGATAACCCGTTAAATTAGCAACCCAAAAACCAGCGCCTGCAAACAGTATAACAAACACAATCAGTGAATAACGACCATATTGGCCCGAGCGTTCTGCTACTGCATCAGCTGTACGAAGCTGTAACCACATACCCGCATGAGCAATTAGCATAGTGATACTCACTAAACCAGCAAGCAAACCAAACGGGTTAAGTAAACCAAAAAATGAACCTTGGTAGCTAACACGCATTAAGTTATCAATATTAAATGGTACGCCTAAAAATAAGTTACCAAAAGCAACACCAAAAACTAATGCTGGAATTGCGCTGCCTGCAAGCAGACCCCAATCCCAGTTATTACGCCAGCGTTTTGAGTCTACTTTACTGCGGTAATCAAACCCTAGTGGTCTAAAAAACAAAGCAAAGAGTACTAGCATCATGGCAAAGTAAAAGCCCGAAAATGCGGCAGCATAAACCATAGGCCACGCTGCAAATAACGCGCCGCCTGCGGTAATAAACCATACTTGGTTACCATCCCAGTGTGGACCGATGGTATTAATTACCGTACGGCGCTCTGAATCTGTTTTACCAACTAGGCGAAGCAACATAGCAACGCCCATATCCATGCCATCGGTAATAGCAAAGCCAATAAGCAGCACACCAATGATCAACCACCAAAGCATTTTTAATGTTTCATAATCAAAAATCATGATTGCTCTCCTTCAGTTTGATCAGTTTTATTTGGCAATTCAAAATGATATTTACCAGTATGTAGCGAGCTTGGTCCTTGCTTAACAAAGCGGATCATCAACCAACCTTCAACAATGGCTAAACCAGTATAGAAAACAATAAATCCAGTTAAGCTAATTAAAATATCGTTCACTGTTAATGACGACGTGGCTAAAAAGGTCGGCAGTATTTCAGATATAGCCCAAGGTTGACGTCCATACTCAGCAACTATCCAGCCAAATTCAATAGCTATCCAAGGTAGTGGGATGCTCAATACGGCAGCCCATAACAACCAGCGTTTTTGCTCAATAACGCGATGTGCGTTGTAGTAAAATGCCAATATAAATACACCCAACATGGCTACACCGCAGGCAACCATAATCCTAAATGACCAAAACATAGGGCCTACTTTAGGGAAAGAGTCTTTAACGGCTTTTTGAATTTGCTCCTCGGTCGCATCCACAACATCAGGTGTGTAGCGCTTAAGCAGCAAGCCATAGCCTAAATCATCTTTTAGAGTGTTAAATGTCGCTATATTTTCAGGCGTGTCTTCACCATTTCGGAGCATCATAAGGTATTTATAAGCTATCATACCGTTACGGATTCGTACTTCGTGTTGTTTTTCTAGGTCGTTAATACCGGTTACTTGCTCATCGAGCGAGCGAGTTGCAATTAACCCAAGTGCGTAAGGTATTTTAACCGCAGCATGTGTTACTTGCTCTTCTGAATCAGGGAAACCAAATGCGGTAAACGCAGCAGGGGCTTCTTCTGTGTGCCATTCGGCTTCAATTGTTGCCAGTTTTACTTTTTGAACTTCGCCTACTTCGTAGCCTGATTCGTCACCTAGTAAAATTACACATAAAATTGACGCTAAACCAAAACCAGAAGCGACCGAAAACGAACGCTTAGCAAATGCAAGGTCGCGGCCTTTTAATATGTACCAACTACTTATACCCAATACAAACATTGATGCAGCTACATAACCTGCCGATACCGTATGAATAAACTTAACTTGTGCTACAGGGTTAAACACAAGCTCTGCAAAGCTAGTCATTTCCATGCGCATGGTTTGATAATTAAACTCAGCACCTACTGGGTTTTGCATCCAACCGTTGGCAATCAAAATCCACAGCGCCGACATGTTAGTACCAATGGCCATTAAAAAGGTTGCACCTAAATGTTGGCGTTTAGAGAGTCTGTCCCAACCTAAAAAGAACATACCAACAAAGGTCGATTCTAAAAAGAATGCCATTAAACCTTCAATTGCCAGGGGAGCCCCAAAAACATCACCTACGTAATGGGAATAATAAGACCAGTTAGTACCAAACTCAAACTCCATGGTAAGGCCTGTGGCCACACCAATTGCAAAGTTAATACCAAACAATTTTCCCCAAAACTTAGTCATATCACGATAAATTTCGCGACCGGTCATTACATAAACCGATTCCATAATAACTAAAATCCAGGTCATACCTATCGTTAACGGTACGAATAAGAAATGAAAGAGAGCGGTAACAGCAAACTGTAATCGCGATAGATCCACAAAGGTTTCATCTATCATTATTGGCTCCTTGAGAGTGACGGATTAACAGGGCAACATTTAATTGGCAAAGTTAAGTTTTAATGAACTTTCAGTAATTACTGAAAGTTTGTAATATTATTTACGTTTGTGCAATTTTTGTCAATATGTATATTAGTAAAACTTAATATATATTTTATATGCTACATCAGTATTAAAAACAAACAATACAATAAATTAAATTTAGTGATAAAAAACCAGTTATTTAAAGCATTTAACCAAACAGTAAAACACGGTAAACTAACAAGCATGAACGCCTGGTTTACTTGTGAAATAAAATCAAATGAATAAAGATAAAAAACAACTACGAATTGGTATTGTGGCAGGTGAGCTGTCGGGCGATATTTTAGGCGAAGGCTTAATTAAAGCCCTTAAAAAGCACTTCCCGGATGCTATTTTTGAAGGGATAGCAGGGCCTAAAATGCAAGCGCAAGGCTGTAAAACACTTTACGACATGGATGAGCTTTCAGTAATGGGGCTTGTTGAGGTACTTGGGCGTTTACCGCGGTTGCTTAAAATACGTAAACAACTCGTGCAGCATTTTGTAGATAACCCACCTGATGTATTTATTGGTATAGATGCACCCGATTTTAACTTACGCGTTGAAAAGCCACTTAAAGATGCGGGCATTAAAACAGTACAGTATGTAAGTCCATCTGTTTGGGCGTGGCGCGAAAAGCGTATACATACAATAAGTGCAGCCACTAACTTAGTGCTTGCGTTACTGCCATTTGAAAAAGAGTTTTACGATAAACACCAAGTGCCATGTACATTTGTAGGACATACCTTGGCTGACGATATAGCGCTTGAGCACGACGATACTAAAGCACGTGCAGAACTCGGCTTAAGCCTTGATGACAAAGTACTGGCGTTACTTCCTGGTAGCCGAGGCTCAGAAGTTGGTTTACTAAGCGAAACTTACATTAAAACAGCTGCAGAGCTGCAAGCTAAAAACCCCAATCTTAAAGTTGTGGTGCCACTGGTTAACGAAAAACGCAAAGCGCAGTTTACTGATATATTAAACGCTACCGCGCCAAACCTTAATGTTAACCTGCTTGATGGACAATCAAAATTAGCGATGCAAGCTGCTGATGCTATTTTATTAGCGTCGGGCACTGCAACACTCGAAGGCATGCTTTATAAAAAGCCAATGGTAGTGGGCTATAAAATAAAGCCTTTGAGCTATTGGATATTTAAAACTTTATTTACGTTTAATATTAAGTATTTTTCGTTGCCTAACTTATTAGCAGACGAAGAGCTAGTGCCTGAGTTTTTACAAAGTGAGTGTAATGTGGCTAATTTAATCAATGCGCTTACCCCAATGCTTAATACCGATAACATTGAGCTAAAAGCACGCTTTTTAGCTATTCACGAAAAAATTAGATTAAATGCCAGCGAACAAGCAGCTAATGCTGTGGCGGAGTTAATAAATGCAAATTGATAGACCTAATGTATCCTTAATTGCCGGTGTAGATGAAGTAGGGCGCGGCCCGCTTGTTGGTGATGTAGTTACTGCCGCCGTCATTTTAGATCCCACTAAACCAATTGCTGGCTTAGCGGATTCTAAAAAATTAACAGATAAAAAGCGCCAAGCGCTTGCGATTGAAATAAAAGAAAAAGCATTGTGTTATGCCTATGGGCGCTGCAATCCAACAGAAATTGATGAGTTAAATATTCTGCACGCGACTATGCTCGCTATGACCCGTGCAGTAGAGGCATTAAGTACGCAACCTGAATTTGTATTTATAGATGGTAATCGTTTGCCAAAACTCACTATGCCAGCGCAAGCTATTGTTAAAGGCGATAGCTTAGTGGCCGAAATTTCAGCGGCGTCTATTTTAGCTAAAGTAGCACGCGATGACGAAATGATTGAGCTTGATAAACGCCACCCTGAATATGGCTTTGCAGGGCACAAAGGGTATCCAACAAAAGCACATTTTGCAGCGCTTGAGCAGTACGGCGCGATTGATGAGCATCGTAAAAGCTTTAAACCTGTGCAGCGTGTATTGGCGCAAGCCAATGGTGAGGGTTAAGCATGGCTGCTCCTGATTTTGTTCATTTAAGAGTTCATTCAGATTTTTCGATGGTTGACGGCCTTGCTAAAACAAAGCCAATAGTTGCTAAAGCGCAAGAGCTGCAAATGCCCGCTATTGCGATTACCGATCAAATGAACTTTTGTGGCTTAGTGCGTTTTTATGGCGCAACACATAACGCCGGTATTAAGCCTATTGTGGGTGCTGACTTTTGGGTTCGTAGCCCAGAATTTCCTGACGAGCCAAGCCGCTTAACTATATTAGCCAAAGACAACGACGGCTATAAAAACATTACCTTATTAATATCTAAAGCGTATCAACGTGGGCATGTGTTTCATCGCCCAGTGATTGACCGAGAATGGCTGGTGGAGCATAAAACGGGCTTAATTATTCTCTCTGGCGCTAAAGATGGTGACTTAGGTAAGGCGTTACTAAAAAATAATCCAAGTGTTATTGAGTCGGTAGTTAGCTTTTATAAGCAGCATTTCAGCGATAACTATTACCTTGAGCTTGTTCGCACTAACCGACCGCTTGAAGAAGACTACTTACACATGGCGGTAGAGCTTGCTACAAAAGAGCAGTTACCTGTTGTAGCGACCAACGAAGTAGTGTTTTTAAAGCCTGAAAACTTTGAAGCGCACGAAATTCGCGTTGCTATTTTTGATGGTTACACGCTTGACGATAAACGCAGGCCTAAACGATTCTCTGAAGAACAATACCTAAAAACATCAGAGCAAATGGCTGAGCTGTTTAGCGACATTCCAGAAGCCCTACAAAACACAGTAGAAATAGCTAAACGTTGTAATGTAACGGTTCAGCTAGGGACTTACTTTTTACCTGATTACCCAACTGGCTCACTCAAGATTGATGAGTTTTTAGTTAAAGTGTCAGAAGATGGTCTTGAAGAGCGACTGCAGTTTTTATTCCCCGACGAAGAAGAGCGAAAAGTAAAACGTGTTGAATACGATGAGCGACTTGATATAGAGCTTGGCGTAATTAACCAAATGGGATTCCCAGGTTACTTCTTAATCGTAATGGAGTTTATTCAGTGGAGTAAAGATAACAATATTCCGGTTGGGCCTGGTCGTGGTTCAGGTGCAGGTTCGTTAGTTGCATACGCCCTTAAAATTACCGATTTGGATCCACTTGAATTCGACTTGCTTTTTGAGCGATTTTTGAATCCAGAACGTGTGTCAATGCCCGATTTCGACGTCGATTTCTGTATGGATAGACGAGACGAAGTAATTGATCACGTGTCGGCTTTGTATGGGCGAAATGCCGTATCGCAAATTATTACCTTTGGTACCATGGCTGCAAAAGCGGTAATACGCGATGTAGGGCGAGTGCTTGGGCACCCTTACGGGTTTGTTGATCGTATTTCAAAAATGATTCCAGGCGATCCTGGGATGACACTTGCTAAAGCGTTTGATATAGAACCGCGCTTGCAAGAAGCCTACGATGGCGATAACGAAGTAAAAGATTTAATCGATATGTGTCGCATTCTAGAAGGGTGTACACGTAACGCCGGTAAACATGCGGGTGGCGTAGTAATATCGCCAACCACTATTACCGACTTTGCTGCACTTTATTGCGATGACGAAGGTAAGTTTCCGGTCACACAGTTTGATAAAAACGACGTAGAAACTGCAGGCTTAGTTAAGTTCGATTTCTTGGGTTTACGTACACTGACTATATTGCAGTGGGCGGTCGAAATGACCAACGTGCGCATGGAGCGCCAAGGTAAAGACCTCGTTGATATAAATACCATCCCACTGAATGATAAAAAAAGTATTGAGTTGCTACTTCGCGCTGAAACGACTGCTGTATTCCAGCTAGAATCGCGCGGTATGAAAGACTTAGTACGCCGTTTAAAACCCGATTGTTTTGAAGATATGATTGCATTGGTGGCCTTGTTTCGCCCGGGTCCGCTGCAATCAGGCATGGTAGATAACTTTATCGACCGAAAATTGGGCCGAGAAGAAATCTCATACCCAGATGCGCAGTATCAGCACGAAAGCTTAAAACCAATACTCGAGCCAACTTACGGCATTATCTTGTATCAAGAACAAGTAATGCAAATTGCGCAAGTGCTAGCAGGTTACACGCTAGGCGGCGCCGACATGCTTCGCCGTGCAATGGGTAAGAAAAAACCCGAAGAAATGGCAAAGCAGCGTTCAACGTTTGAAGATGGCGCAAGAAATAACGGCATTGACGGCGAACTCGCAATAAAAATCTTCGACTTGGTAGAAAAGTTCGCAGGTTACGGCTTTAATAAATCTCACTCGGCGGCGTATGCACTTGTTTCGTATCAAACGCTGTGGATGAAAACGCATCATCCTGCAGAGTTTATGGCTGCGGTAATGTCGGCTGATATGGATAACACCGACAAAATCGTTATTTTGGTGGATGAATGTGAAAACATGAAGCTCACCTTATTGCCGCCAGATGTGAATGCAGGTGAGTTTAAGTTTACAGTAAACTTGCAAGGCGAGATTGTTTACGGCATTGGCGCGATAAAAGGCGTAGGTGAAGCACCGGTTGATGCAATATTAGAAGCGCGTGCAAAAGGGGGCCCATTTAAAGATTTATTTGATTTTTGTGCCCGAGTTGATTTAAAACGCTTAAATAAACGCGTCACTGAAAAATTAATTTATTCAGGTGCACTCGATAATTTAGGGCCAGAAAAAACGCAATCTGGCCGTGCTACATTACTAGCTAGTTTAAAAAGTGCAATGCGTGCGGCCGACCAACACAATAAAGCTGAGCTATTAGGGCAAAGTGATTTGTTTGGTTTATTAGCCACTGAGCCTGACGAAGTTGAACAAGCCTTTATTAAAGGCACAGGCCTAACTGATAACGAATGGTTAGATGGTGAAAAAGAAACCCTAGGCCTTTATTTAACTGGGCATCCGATAAATCAGTACCGCCGTGAGCTTAGGCATTATACCAGCGGGAAAATAGTTGATTTACAGCCAACGAACCGCGATGTATTTGCAACAGCCGCAGGTTTGGTGATTGCTTCTAGGGTATTAATTAATAAAAAAGGAAATCGTTGGGCCTTAGTAACTTTAGATGACAAGAGTGCACGGATTGATGTACGCTTGTATTCAGACGAGTTTGAAAAGTACCAAGATATGCTCCAAGTTAACAATATCTTGGTAATATCTGGACAGGTCAGCTTTGATAACTTCTCCGGTGGTATTACAATGACCGCCAGAGAAATAAACACCATTGCTCAAGCGCGTGAAAAGCGTATTAAAGCGATTAAAATGACGCTGAACATGGTGCAAGTCGAGGCTGGTTTCTTCGATAAATTACAAAAAGTACTCGAACCCTATAAAATGGGAACGTGTCCGATCAAGGTTTATTACCAACGTCCAGATGCGTTGGCGCAATTAACTCTTGGGATCGAATGGTGTGTTACGCCAAGTGACGACTTAATTCATAAGTTATCACTAATGGCTGCGCAAGATGTAGAACTAGAATTTAACTGATTAGGTAGTTTAGAGCATGAGCCTCAATTATCTTGATTTTGAGCTTCCAATTGCAGAATTAGAAGCAAAAATTGAAGAATTACAAAATATAAGCCGCGCTGGCGAATTAGACCTTGAGTTAGAAGAGGAAGTCAGCAAATTAAAAGAAAAAAGTGCCAAACAAAAACAGGAGATTTTTTCTAATTTAGGCGCTTGGCAAGTATCACAGTTAGCACGTCATCCGTTGCGTCCTTACACTCGAGATTATATCGAGCGCATTTTCACGGAATTTGACGAGTTTGCTGGCGATCGTACTTTTGCTAACGATCCGGCTATTTTAGGAGGCGTTGCGCGTTTAGATGGCGAACCAGTAATGGTTATTGGCCAACAAAAAGGCCGTGACACTGCTGAAAAAATTAAACGCAACTTTGGTATGCCAAAGCCAGAAGGTTACCGTAAAGCATTACGCTTAATGGAAATGGCTGAGCGTTTTAAAATGCCAATCATGACTTTTATCGACACGCCGGGTGCATACCCAGGTGTTGGCGCTGAAGAACGTGGTCAATCTGAAGCAATCGCGCGTAACTTAAAAGTAATGGCGACACTTAAAGTGCCGACAATATGTACGGTTATTGGTGAAGGCGGTTCAGGTGGTGCATTAGCGATTGGTGTTGGCGACAGAGTTAACATGTTGCAATACAGCACTTACTCTGTAATTTCGCCTGAAGGTTGTGCGTCTATTCTTTGGAAAAGCGCCGACAAAGCACCACTTGCAGCAGAAGCAATGGGTGTAACCGCAGAGCGAGTTAAAGAACTAGATTTAATCAGTAACTTAATTGATGAACCTCTAGGTGGCGCGCACCGCAATTACGATGCTATGGCACGTAACTTAAAAGTTCGCCTTAAACGTGACTTAGCAGACCTACAAGCGCTTACGCTTGAAGAAATGCTTGATCAACGTTACAAACGTTTAATGTCGTTTGGTTATTGCTAAACACATTAAATGTTAAAAAAAAGCCGCTTATGCGGCTTTTTTGCTTTAAAATGTTCAGAGTTTTTATATAAAAGTGCGCCCATATGCATACATCAGCAATTTATCAGCAATTAAAAAAATCATTAAATAGCTATATTGAGCAAGGTAACACCGCTTTTACAGTGGCGCTTTCTGGTGGCGTTGATTCTGTGGTGTTGTTGCATTTAATGCGCACTTTAAAAGTAGATAACCCTGCAATTAATGTATCGGCTATTTATGTCCACCATGGCTTGAGCCAGTATGCTGATGACTGGCAACACTTTTGCAAAAACGTATGCATTGAGCTTAATGTGCCTTTTGAAACTGCGAAAGTTGTTATTGAGCCGCAGTCGCGCACAAGTCTTGAAGCCCAAGCACGCGACGCCCGTTATAAAGCACTTGATGAACTAAGCCCACAAGGCAGCATTATTTTACTGGGCCAACACTTAAGCGACCAAGTAGAAACGTTTTTATTGCGCTTAAAGCGTGGCTCAGGTTTAAAAGGGCTTGGTTCTATGTATAAAGAGCGCTTGCTGCAAAGTGGGCGTATATGTTTTAGGCCATTGTTAAGTGTAATGCGCAGCGATATAGAAGCGTTTGCAGCGCAGTTTAGCATTCGCCACATAACCGATGACTCTAATACAGATGAAAGCTTTGATCGTAACTTTTTACGCTCAAAAATAGTACCGGTGTTAGCTGAGCGCTTTAATGGGTTTGAACAATGTACAGCACGAAGTATTGAGCTACTACAGCAACAGCAAACACTACTTGATGAATACACACAGCTCGATTTAAATACCTGTATTAACGAATATCAAGCACTGTGTATTAATCAAGTAAGTGAATACAGCGCAGCGCGTATTGCAAATATAGTGCGTGCTTGGCTTGCATTATTTACACAAGTGATGCCATCGCAAAAGCAGCTTGAGCAAATTATTAATCAAGCAATAAGTGCAAAAAGCGACGCACAAATGCTAATTGATTTAACTGATGGGCAAATACGCCGCCATCAAGGTTATTTGTACTTTGTGACACCAAGTGCAGAATTAACAGATGCTGATCTTAATTATACTGAGCTTAATTATACTGAGCTTAATCATTCAGAGTTAAAACTTGCAGACGGGCGATTACTAATTAAATGCAATGGCTGCGGAGTGAGACCTCCAAACGCTAATGAGCAAGTAACAGTGCGCTTTAATTGTAATAGCGCGCGTATAAAACCACTTAAAAAGCCCGGTAGTAATACAGTTAAGCATTGGTTTAAAGATGCAAAAATAGCACCTTGGTTACGCGCCAGTGTACCGCTTATTTTTTATAATGATGAATTAGTGCAGGTAGTTGGCTATTTTATAAGTGCTAAGCACGTTGATGAAAATGGTATTTTTTGGGAGTGTAAATAAATGAGTAAACAGCCACATGTTGGTTTGTCGTTAGTGACTAAAGCGCCAATGGGTATGCTGATAACGGCCGTTATAGCTATTATCGCTAATGTTTTACTAGAGCTTAATATTATTACTTTAGGTTATGCAGTTGCTGGTGGTGTGATTTCGGCGGCATTACTACTTGCCTACTGGTTAGGTAAAGGCGGGCTATTTTTTATTTTAGGCGTGAGTTTACCATTGGTTTTAGTGTTATTTACACCGCTTGCTACTATTACCGCATTACTTAATTTAATTAGCGGATTCTTTTTTGGTTTTTGTGCTGCGTTGTTTATTTATAAATTAGTGAGTGCAAAACCTTAGTATTGGAGTTTTAGCAATAAAGAAGCCTAGCGGGGGAAGCTAGGCTTTTTCATTCAATTAGTGTGAGCAAATGTTAGTAGGCTTTTGCGCAGTTTCTGCCAGATGCTTTTGCTTTGTATAAACCTTTATCGGCGCGAGCAAATATTTCTGTTTCGCAATCTTTGCTGCTAGCTAAAGTAAAGCCAATGCTGGTTGTTACTTTGTATTTAGACATTAGGGGTGACTTTCTTACTAGGCACATTATCCGCTCAGCAATCACTTTATTCGTTGTAAACTCAGGGTCTTCAATAAGTAAAGCAAACTCATCACCACCAAATCTAAATACCGAATCAGTGCCGCGTATGCTGCTACACAGTACTTTTGAAAACTCTTTAAGTGTATCGTCACCAATTTTATGGCCGAAGTTGTCGTTAACTTGTTTAAAGTTATCTAAATCAAGCAGCATTAAACTGAATGGACGTTGGTAACGACGACAGTTTTCAAGCTTTTGAAGTAAAAAGTCATTAAATTGACTGCGATTATTTAAGCCAGTTAATGCATCCTTTGTGGCAAGCTTTAATACTCGGCTATACATCATCGCATTACGAAGTGGATAAACCAGCGCAGTATGCAAAGTATGTAGCTTTTTCTCAATGGCTTGACCAAGCGGGAATTTACTAAAATAAATTAGTTGCCCTAAGTGTTCTTTACCAATCGCCAAATCAAAAATATAGGGTGTACTATTTGTATCACTCTGTGATGTTTGTGTAGTTCCCAGTGTTGACTGAAACTGTAAACCAGAGAAATTTAACAATTGTTTTGTAAATTTTGCGTATATAGCTAAAACATCCTCAATCACTAAGCTAGTTTGTAGCTCTGCGACGAGTTTATGCGCTTCTGTTATCTCATTGGTTGGTGAGTGTTCAGCCGAAAACGGCAAAAAATCACCGCGACCAGACACACGCTGCGTCAAAATATGGACGTTTTCCATTAAATTCTCCCCCGTGGGTATTACTTTGCAATACCTAAGCGATTTTTGTGCCACATTTAAAATTGCATGAAAAAAAGATGGTTGTTATATTTAAAATAAATCCCTTGGTTTAATTGACGCGTGAGGCCGAATTTGCAGAGTATTAACGTTCAAATTTTTGGCTTGCTAGTGGCAGCAGTTCTTTTTGTGTGGTTTTTTAAACGCATTGGCTTGCCGCCTATTTTGGCGTACCTAGCAACGGGGGTTTTAGCCGGTAGTCATGGTATTGGTTGGCTAGCGCAATCTCATGAAATAGAGTTTGTAGCAGAGCTTGGGATTGTGTTTTTGTTATTTAGTTTGGGGTTAGAATTTTCTATTTCGCGGCTAATGGCAATGCGAAGCCTAGTATTTGGGCTGGGCTCGTTACAAGTAGGTATAACCAGCTTACTCTTCATTATTATTTTATATTGTTTAGACTTTTCCCTGCTCACCAGTTTTACCATTGGTACAATTATGGCGCTTTCTTCTACGGCTGTAGTGGTTAAGCTATTAAAAGAAACGGGTGAGCTTAATCAGCGCCGTGGGCAATTGGCCGTTGGTGTACTGCTTTTTCAAGATATTGCTGTTGTTCCTCTATTAATAATACTTCCTTTATTTGCATCAAGCGACTCTCAAAGTATTGGCTGGGCTTTAGCGTTTGCCCTAAGTAAGGGCGCATTTGTATGCGTGCTTCTTTGGGCAATTGGTAAATGGGTATTGCCCATTGTGTTTAAAGAAATAGCGCAAGTACGAACCGATGAGTTGTTTGTGCTTACCACTATATTAGTCGCCTTATTTGCGGGCTTTTTAACGTATATGTTTGGCTTGTCTATGGCATTGGGCGCTTTTTTAGCGGGAATGATGTTAGGTGAGAGCAATTACAGGCATCAGTTAGAGGCCGATATACGTCCATTTCGCGATATTTTAATGGGGCTGTTTTTTGTAACTGTGGGTATGCAGTTGGATATTTTATTTGTACTGGCGCATATAGTAATAATTATTGGCGCATTGCTTGGGTTACTCGTATTAAAAATTACAGTAGTCGCACTTAGTGCGCGGCTAATGCATGAGCGAAACCAAGACTCGCTCGCCTGTGGCATTATGCTGTGGCAAATGGGGGAGTTTGGTTTTGTACTTATCGCACTTGCTGGCCAGCATCAGTTATTAAACTCAGAGCAAGTTTCATTTTTAATTGCCCTTGGTGTGTTATCAATGGCATTTACACCATTTTTGATTGATAAAACGCCATTTATTTTAAAGCGTTTGGGTATACTCGATCTCCCTAGTTTAGCGCTGGAGAGTGAGCCACAAAGTAGTACACTTTATAGCGACCATGTTGTTATTTGTGGTTTTTCGCGAGTTGGGCAAACTATAGCGCGTTTTTTAAAGCCCGAAGCAATAGACTACGTTGCCATTGAAAGTAACCCAATTTTAGTACAAGAAGGCAAAGCGGCGGGTGAGCCTGTTATATTTGGCTATGTTAAACAAAAAGATATTTTAAAATGCGCAGGAGTAGAGCGAGCTCGCTTGGTTATTATTACTTTTACAGAGCTTGATCACGCACAAGTTGTTATTGATGCCATAAAACAAATAGCGCCCAACGTTAAAATACTCATTCGTACCCGTGACGATAGCCAGTTAGATTATTTAAAAGGGCTAGGCGTAACCGAAGTAGTGCCAGAGTCGTTAGAGGCGAGCTTAATGCTCGTGTCGCATGTGTTGTCTATGTCGGGCGTACCGATGACGCGTATTGTGCGTAGAGTAAGTAAAGAGCGTCGAAACCGTTATCCATTAATGCAAAGCTTTTATGCAGGGTATTTTAAAGATAGCGAAGATGCCTCAACTGAACGATTAGAATACTTACATGTAGTTGCGCTGCCAAGCAAAGCTTATGCGGTTAATAAAACAATTGAAGATCTAAATTTAGAAAAACGTCGAGTACTCGTAAAAGCACTGCGCAGAGAAGGAGCCGAAATAGACACGCCATCAGCGCAAACAACCTTGTTAGCTAACGACGTTTTAGTACTACAAGGTAAACCAAGGCGAGTAGAGCGGGTAGAGCACTACCTGCTCGACGGAATAGAATAACGTGCCTGTTTGGGCTTAATCTAACTCTAAAAACTCACGCATTTTAGGTAACTGCGCCATGCCATCTTCATAGCCAATTTGCATTAGATGCTGGGTGTAGCGTTTTTCAAACAATAGGTAACTGGTTAAACTCGATTGCGAATGTTTTTTAACACCGATTGTACGCAGCAATACTTTAATCGCCCACGGCATATCGTCGTAATACTGCGCAGCAATAGCATTAAAGTTTTGCGAAGGGTTAATAACAAAGGTATCTATTTGTTTTAGCTCTTGGTGTTTATCGCGTGCAGGTAATAGTCCTAAAGTGCGATTTACACGTTCCAAACGCTCCAAATCCGACTGCATTGTGTCGGTAAATACGCTATCGAGTAAATGTCCCGCAACAGCCGATAAGCCAGGATAATGAGGGGAGTAACCCGGTGGGTGAAGCTCTTTAGGCTGGTCGACCCCAATAATAAATATTTTTTCAGCCCCTAAATGAATGGATGGGCTGAGAGGCGATAACTGATGTATTGAGCCATCACCAAAGTAATGGTTATAAATATTTACGCTTGGAAACACCATAGGAATCGCACTTGATGCCATTAAATGCTCAACGTTAATACGCGTAGCTTGGCCTTCGCGTTTAGCGCGTTGCCATGGTGTTTGTGTATTTGATTGAAAAAACGCAACAGAGTCGCCCGTGGTATAACTAGAAGCCGTAATTGAAAGCGCATCTAAATAATTTCGGTGTAAGTTACGCTCTATCCGGTGTAAGTCTAAAATCTCATTGAGCAAACCACGTAGAGGGCGATTATTTAGCAAACTCGCTGGTGGATGGTTAATATGTTCTGACTGAAAGCTCGTTAAAATATTACGCGCAATATGACCAAATACGCTTAAAAAATCACTTTTATAGACCATAGAGGTTGAAAAGTTTTTCCAAACTGATTCAAGCTTTCGTACAGCCAAATGCGCACAGGAGGCGTAACATGCTAACGCAGCTGAGTTAATAGCCCCAGCAGAGGTGCCATTTATTACTCTAAATGGCAATGGAGCAGTACGAGGCATACTATGAGCTAGCGCTTTAAGGACACCCACTTGATAAGCAGCACGTGCGCCACCACCTGTGAGTAATAAGGCAATTTTAGGTTTTTGTGGATCAACTTGCTTGATTTTCATATTGGTGGTTAAACTGTTCTACGTCTTTACTTTATTTATTAACTGTAAGTCTTTAAGCTAGAAGAATCAAAGGATAACTGCCCTAATACTTATTACATTGTTTAATCACCCAATTTAGTACTTAACTTACTTTGTTATAATTGCCGTATTATAAAATGTAATAGTATTTGTGTAAGAATGAATTTAATCCACTTAGCGTACTCTAAGTGATATCGCATTTTAATTTTTATGGAGTTCGTATGTCAGATAAACCAGAAGCATCAGATGTTCAAAAACGTCCACCTAATAACAATATTCTTTTCGCCGTTATTATTTTAATAGTCGTAGCATGTGCGGCCGCCTTCGTATTGCTAACACCCAGTGACGAGCAAGCAACACGCACTGAGGTAGAGCCCACAGTTAAAGAACAACCTATGATGGAGCTTAAACCCGAGAACGACCCCGTGGTAGATGCGCCGTCTGTAAATCCAGAAAAGCCAGCAGAGCTTGAAGTACCAGCACAAAGTCCAAGTGAGCCTGTGCCAGAAGTAGAGCCACTACCAACGCTTAACGAAAGTGATGCAGTTGTTGTTGCTAAAATGGACGAGTACCTAAGCGACTCAGTAATGAGCTTAATGGTGACCGACGATGTTATTCGTCGTGGTGTGGTATATGTAGATAACTTAGCAAAAGGAAAAATAGCTAAAAAACACATGCCTGTTGTACAGCCAGAAGAAAAATTTAGCGTGAATGAAGGTGATATCTTAACGATTAACCCTAACAGCTACGAGCGTTATACACCGTATGTGAAAATATTTACCAGTATGAGTGCAGCGCAAGCCGTTCGCATGTACGAAGAGTACAAGCCACTTATTAATAATGCATACAGTGAAATTGGTTACGGCGATGACGAATTTAATCAAACGCTAACCGATGCAATCGATTTATTACTTGATACGCCAGAGCCTGAAGGTGACTTGCCGTTACTTCGTGATTCAGTAACTTACCAGTATGCGTTTTCGGAGTGGGAGCAATTACCAGATGCACAAAAGCAGCTTTTACGTATGGGTCCAGAAAACATGAAAAAAGTAAAAGCAGCATTACGTAATATAAAAGCGCAGTTAGAGAACAATTAATACGCACTAAAATAGCTAAATACGCCGCGATTGTATATGAAGTATGCAATCGCACTTTCTTTTTAGATTATCCCTTGAATAACAGAGCAAAAGTAGAGATAATCCCTCCCGCGCCAACCAAGGCCCTCAATGGTAGTCTTATTGGTCCTCTCGCAACACTAGCAGGCGAACCTGGTCAGGCCCGGAAGGGAGCAGCCACAGTTTGTGACGTGTGTGCCGAGATGTGGCTGGTAAGACTGCCACCCAAATTCCTCATTTGGGTGTTGTTTGAAGTATAAGTTGACATATTTGTACTAAAAGATGACATAAATTGGAAGTGTAAGGTGGCATAGTCTAGTATTTAACCAAATGGTTAGATGGCTGACTCACATGTACAGAAGAAAACTAAAACACTCCCGTGTAAAAAACCTCCATAAATTTGCTAGTCAAAAAAATAAATCTACCTGTTTAGTTGAATCCTCTTTAGAGTTTGATGCGTGTTTCCATTTTGAATTTTCAACATCAATAGCCGCATTTGAAGCACAACCACTAGGTTACGAATATGAGTTTGATAACCGTACTTGCCGTTACACACCTGACTTTTTACTTACCCACACAGACGGCACGCAAAAATTTATCGAAGTAAAACCACAAAGCAAAATTGCCGACGAAGACTTTCGTGCACGTTTTATTGAAAAGCAAGCCATAGCAAAACAAGATGGACGTGATTTAATACTGGTTACAGATAAACAAATCCGTGTATACCCAACACTCAATAACTTAAAGCTTTTACATCGCTACTCTGGTTTTCAGTCTTTAACAGAGCTGCAAGCATCGGTGTTAGAACTTGTTAAGCAATACGGCTCTATTAAAGTGGGGCAGTTAGTTAACTTTTTAAAAGTAGCTGCCGGTGAGCTACTTGCTACTGTGCTACGCTTATTATCATTAGGGCAGTTATTTGCCGACTTAAATACAAATGAAATATCAATAGAAACAGCAATTTGGTCTAACAATGTTTAATGACGGTTTGTTTGAAGATGAATTTAACCAGCCATTACCAAAAGTAGAAACCAAACTACCTCAAAATTACGTCAAAGATTTACAAGCCCTTCCTGAAAAAATAAAAATAACCACGTTTGCTAAGCTTAAATATATTCAATGGCTTGAGGCTAATACTCAAGGCGGTTGGACACAAAAAAATCTTGAGCCTTTACTGAAAGTAATGCCTGAAGTTGAGGGAGAGAAAAAGCCTAGCTGGAGAACAGCTGCACGATGGTATAGCGCTTATACCAATGCAGACAGAAATATCATGGCGCTAATACCAAGCCACCAAAAAAAAGGTAACAGGGAGCACGATACAGCAACCGATAAGTTTTTTGAAAAAGCACTTGAGCGTTACTTAGTAAAAGAAAAGCCATCAGTGGCTTCGGCTTACAAGTTCTATAAAGACTTAGTTATCATTGAAAACGACAGTGTTGTGGGCAGTGTTTTAAAGCCTTTAACATACAAAGCGTTTAAAAACAGAATAGATAACTTACCGCAATACGAAGTAATGATTGCTCGTTATGGTAAGCGCCTTGCTGATATTGCTTTTAATAAAGTAGAAGGGCATACACGGCCTACACGTGTACTCGAAAAAGTTGAAATTGACCATACACCGCTTGATCTTATTTTATTAGATGATGAGCTGCATATTCCACTTGGACGGCCAACACTCACCATGTTAGTCGATGTGTATAGCCATTGTATTGTTGGCTATTACTTTAGCTTCAGTGAGCCTAGCTACGATGCAGTAAGGCGAGCAATGCTAAATGCGATGAAACCTAAAAGTGAAGTAGCAAAACTATACCCTGATACGATTAATGAGTGGAAGTGTGCTGGCAAAATTGAAACTCTCGTTGTTGATAATGGCGCTGAATTTTGGAGTAACAGCCTTGAACTTGCTTGTGAAGAAATAGGCATTAATACTCAATATAACCCTGTTGCAAAGCCGTGGTTAAAACCGTTTGTAGAACGTATGTTCGGCACAATTAATACTGAATTATTAGATCCTGTTCCTGGTAAAACCTTTTCTAACATTTTACAAAAGCATGAATACAATCCCAAAAAAGATGCAATCATGCGCTTTACGACCTTTATGCAGTTATTTCATAAATGGGTAGTAGACGTTTACCATCAAGATGCTGACAGCCGATTTAAGTACATACCAAGCCAATTATGGGATCAAGGCTTTAATACGTTACCACCAATAGTGCTGAGTAATGATGCTCTTCAACAGCTAGATGTTGTGCTCAGTATTTCAAATCATCGGGTGCTTCGTAAAGGCGGAATACGGCTAGAAAACTTAAGCTACGACAGTACTGAACTGGCCAATTATAGAAAGCAATTTAGCCATAAAGTATCTCAAGAAGTTTTAATTAAATTAAACCCCGATGATATTTCTTATATATATGTGTACCTCGATAAGCTAGAGCATTACATAAAAGTGCCATGCATAGATCCAAACGGTTACACCCAAAATTTAAGTTTGAATCAGCATAAAATAAATATACGTATTCATCGCGATTTTATTTCGGGCTCTATCGATAATGTAGGCTTAGCAAAAGCGCGCATGTTTATTCATAATAAAATTCAAAGCGAGTTTGAAGAGTTAAAAAGTGCGCCAAAAAACTCAAAGGTAAAAGGGGGTAAAGCGTTAGCTAAGCATCAAAATGTAAATAGTGACTCACAAAAATCAATCACGCAGAGCAAACACGTAGAGGTTAAAAAGGCTACACCTAAAGAGCAACCAGCTGATAGTTGGGATGACTTTATCTCAGATCTAGATGGATTTTAATTATGCTGACCGATAAACAAAAAGAAAAGCTTAATGAGTTTCGTGATGTATTTATTGAATACCCAATAATAAGCACGGTATTTAACGACTTCGACAGATTAAGACTTGGTAAAGGGTTAGCGGGCGAAAAGCCCTGCATGCTTTTAAATGGCGATACAGGCACAGGTAAAACAGCACTGATCAAGCAATATAAAGAACGTCACTTACCGCAATTTATTAATGGTGTTATGAACCATCCTGTATTAGTAAGCCGCATACCTAGCAATCCGACACTAGAATCTACTTTAGCTGAGCTTCTTAAAGACTTAGGACAAGTAGGTAGTACAGAGCGCAAGCTACGAGTAAACGGCACTCGGTTAACGACATCATTAATAAAATGCCTAAAAACATGTGGTACAGAGCTTATAATTATTGATGAGTTTCAAGAGCTAATTGAGCACAACCAAGGTAAAAAGCGCCGCGAGATTGCCAACCGATTAAAATATATTAACGACGAAGCGGGTGTATCAATTGTATTGGTAGGAATGCCGTGGGCAGCAAAAATAGCAGACGAACCGCAGTGGTCATCGCGTTTATTAGTAAGGCGGCAGCTGCCTTATTTTAAATTGTCAGAAAATCCAAAGCATTTTGTGCAGTTAATAATTGGCCTAGCCAACCGTATGCCATTCACCGAAAAGCCAAATCTAAGTGAGCAAGCAACAGTATTTGCTTTGTTCTCACTATCAAAAGGCTGCTTTAGAACGCTCAAATATTTTTTAGATGATGCCGTACTCTACGCTTTAGTAGACAACGCGAAAACCCTTACGACTACACACTTGGTTAAAGCATTTGAAGTATTATTTCCTGATGTACCAAACCTATTTACCTTGCCGGTTACAGAAATTACAGCAAGCGAAGTTGAGCGCTATTCACTATACAAACCTGAAAGCGCCCAAGACGAAGACCCATTTATAGCAACTAAGTTTACCGAACGGATGCCGATAAGTCAGTTGTTGAGGAAATAGGTTATACGGAGTCATGAATCTAGATTACTATTATTCGAATATTAAAAAATTAAATTATTAGGGAAAATATGAACAACACATTTGAAAGTCGTGATGAGTTTCATCGTAAGCCTGTAGCAGAAAACATGATTAAACTTTTGAGTTCATCTTTGGATATATCTCCTATGATGCTTGATGGCAGTTGGGGAACGGGGAAATCTGAATTTTGTCAAAAAACAATTAATTTATTCAAATTAAAGGATACTCACCATTTAATCTATGTAGATGCATTTAAAGCTGATCATGTAGGTGAACCACTTGTCACGCTTCTATCAGAGATAATTAAGTTACTGCCAGAAAAAGAGCAGCCAGGCTTTATTAAAAAGATTATACCAGCTACAAAGTTTGGACTTAAAACAGGAGGAAAAGCTTTTGTTGGACATATTCTTAGGCAAGATTTTGCTAGTGTCGCCGATGACTATGACAAAGATATTCAAAAAGCCGCGGATAAAGCCATTGATGCTACAGTTGAGTCAATTATAAGAGATCAGGTACAAGCTGAAAAAAATCTAACTTCCCTTAAAGATGCGATATCCAAAGTAGCAGAAGAAAAAGCTATAGTGTTTTTTGTTGATGAGCTAGATAGGTGTAAGCCTAGCTTTGCCGTAGATGTTCTAGAGCTTATTAAACACGTATTTGATATCGACAATGTTCAATTTGTATTGATTACTAACTCCCAACAATTGAGAGCATCAATAAATCATTGCTATGGTGTTGATGTTGACTCTCAAAGATATTTAGATAAATTTTTAAAATTTACTATTAAACTTAGCAATAAAACAATGCCAAATAGGTTTGAACCTATTTTTGCTTCAATGTCTCTATTTGAGCAATTGATACAAAGGAATCAGAATATACGAAGTGATACTTACTCCTCTGTATCAAAAAAATTTATTGAATCTATAATTATTAATTTAGAGTTGTCCTTACGAGAAGTCGAAACGCTTGTTAGGTATTTAGAGGTTTTACAAGTTTTAACAGACAAAAATGCATTTCCAAGAAGTGGCTATTTAGGGTATACACTATTAAAAACATTGGCAGTTATCATTTATTGTTTCAAGCCCGATTTAGCCAATGAAATAAGTAACTCTAAGTATGATGCTAAAGAGATTGCTAATATCTTAGGAATAAAGAAAGTTAACCCATATCCTGAAGGTCATAATAGACCTTCGGTTCATGAAGTTCTAATGGTCGTTTTAGCTAAAGATTGTGATGTTAATACCGCTGAATTTATTCCTAAAGAAGATCAGGATAGTTGGGACAAAACAATAAATGACGGCTTTTTTAATTGGGGCATAGACCCTGGCTACGCCATTTTAGAGCTTAAAAATACATTCGAAGTATTAGGGCTGCAACCTTCCGGTACTTAATTTATTTGATTGCAGGGGACATTTGCAATCTCAAGTTGTAATTTCTAAAAAAAACACCAGAGATTTTTTCAACAGCAAGTGTCTCCTCAAAAAAAGATAAGCAAGTATTTATAATGCTTTCAGGTTTCAGCAAGTGCTCTAATTTATATGAAACATTCATTTTCTCTGCTTGCTCGACAAAGAGGTTGTAATTATAGGAAAGTGGAAATTCATTTTTTAGTAGCTCAAATATGTATTTTGTATCTATGGGGGTATTGATTGGGTAGCTATCAATAAACTCTGCTAACTTACTAAATATTAATATATACCAGCGATCAAACATCCAAAGTTGAGGGTGTGTGTTATTTTTTTTTAATAAAGCTGGATACTTAGGGTTTTTAACATTAAAATTTTCGTTTGAAGCCATATCGCTTTGTGAAGCAAGCCAAATTTTCCATTTTGGGTAATCATTTGAAAAATATCTATCTTGTTCTAATGTATAAACTTCAGCATAGTTTGTTACATGATCTATAAACTTATATTTTTTTAGTTGTTCTTCTTTTTCAGCAATTGCTATAAATTTGGCTCTTTCTAAAGCTGAGTCTGGTGGTGTAAAGTTAAGCCATTCGAACTTAAATCGTTTTGATTTTTTTATTCGACCTACGATGATTTGGCCTGAGTCTTTTTTGAGGATATCGGGGGTATCGTGTTGAAATAAAAGGGCAACATTTAACACTCGTTCTTGATTAGAGTTATTAAGAGCTACGCATTTCAATAGTAAAAAATGTTCATGCTCTGCTTCAAGTAAAACTTCTTTAAAATGTATACTTTTACTTTTTACTACTTGGGCAGATAAATCGTAATTTTTACCATTGATATTATGGTTAAATCCAATGTTGTGGCTGGGTATTTTTAATCGTTGTCGCTTTTTTAAGTTATCAAATTTACGTAGAGCTTGTTTTCTTGACTCTTCAATTTGTTGTCGAATTTTTTTATTCATTTCTATTTGGTTGAGTTCAACTTTTTGATTAATCTCTTCTCTTAATTGATCCTCACACCAACCAAATAACCAATTAGACGTATCATCATTATGCTTAAGAGCACAATTTACATCAGCATAATCCGAATCAATATAAACTGATAAATCATACTCTAAGGAAGCGAGCTTTTCTTCACGATAAAAGTTAATTTTCTCTGCTGAGCAAGGCGATGTTACCTTAATTTCAACTAATAAATCACCGACATCAGTTTCTAACTTCACATCGGCGATGTATTTGTTATGAATGCTATATTCAAGTTTTGCAGAGTTAATTAAAGCTTTTCTACTAGGTTCAGTTTTACTGTAACCTCGATGATAAATAGTAATTTCTGGAAGGTTTATTGTTTTAGCCGTTAAAAAATATTCTTGAGCGTACCGATGCAAAGCGGTCATTAAGCATGTTCTAGACTCTTCTTTAGTCGTATGAGCAAATGAGTGAGCTTTTATTTTGCCGCCATTGCGTGCGACTAAAGGGTCATTACATGCGATACAAAAGCAATTACATGCTTTACCATTTTTGACATTATTTATTGAAACAATCTTACCCGAAGCATCGCTAGCAAAAACAAGCATAAAATCCCTTTTAACTCATAAATGTATAGTTTAAGACATTACTAATTAAGTGTATATTTAAAAACTAAAATATCCTTAGTACACTTATGGGTTAGATACTAAGAGAATCTTAGCAAGATGTTTTTTATAGCTAAGGTTCACATGGAAACTCCAACACCTTCACGCCTAAAATCTGCAAGAAAAGCAGCTGGCCTTACTCAGCAACAGCTTGGTATGGCATTAGGAATGGAGCCAAATACGGCTAGTGCTCGCATGAACCAATACGAAAAAGGCAAACATGCCCCTGATTTTTTAACCATGAAACGCATCGCTAAAGAGCTAGGTGTGCCAGTAGCTTATTTTTATTGTGAAGAAGATGATCTAGCTGAGCTAATTTGTGCTCTGAGCAAAGTAGATGCGACTAAACGAAATGAAATATTACAGCATTTAGGAGCAGTAATTGAAAGAGGAAGATAATATTTTGAATCTTCCTCTTTCCAAATTTTACAGGTGCGCACTCAAATTTCTTGAACTTATTTCTTGAGCATTAAGTGTTGAAAGTACAAGTTTTTTGACATCATGATTAGTTAAGCTATTTGTAATATTTTTAATTGAATGAATGTAATTCGGTTTTGTTATAGAGCTTTCATAATTGTAGACTAGTCTTATCAGCGGAGCTATCTCTTCTAAAGCACCTAATTTTTTGGATGCATTTATTGTTTCTATATCTATAAATAGTTTTTTAGCTAGATCTGGGTTTTGTACTATCAGCTCAATAACTGAGCGTAATTGTTGTTTCTCTTTCAGTGACAAGTTCATATGTTGTAACCCCCATCTTTTAATAGCTTTTCAAGAACGGTTCTTAGATTATTACTATTTGAATCTTTATATTGATCAATTATAGTTGAATGAAACATTTTCTTTAGAATGATTTTTTCTTGCTTAGTTCCAAAAAGTGACCAGTTAGTCGTTTTTTCTACTTTTAATTCCAGAGCAATTCCGATCCCATCTTCTCCGATAGAGATTTCTTCAGCTGACTTACCTTGCTCACTCCACAAAGCTACTACACGACTAGGAGGATCTCCTAATCCTGTTGACTTTAATGTCATGCCAAGAGGCGTAACCGTCAGTACAGATGAGCCTGGGTCATCTGATAGCACCGTTGCATACTTACCCGGCCACCGAGCTTTTAGCTGCGGCCCATCTAAAAGTAAACTAACTACAAAATTTGGCCCAATGGCTCTAACTGCTTGTGCCACAGGCTCTTGTCTGGCTAAATCTTCACAAACCAATGGACACAATTTTATTCCATCAGGAGTCGTAAGAACAGCTAATTTTCTCCTCGAGATGTCAATATTTTCCCACCATTTTTTCCCTGGGTCTAATCGAGCCGCAAGGTTGTACGCTCTAATTTGATCTCTATCTAAATACCACCTGTGATGTTTTTTTTGATTTATCGTATCATACCCATCACCAATTCCAGTAAATGCCAAAGAGGCTGTATTTATACCTCCATCTTCGTCTTTACCATAAACGCCACTAAGAATCGACGGAGCATCTTCCCCAAAGTGTTCATAAATTTTCTCTTTTAGTTTATTAAATGTTTTGGTAGAAAAAGCGCATTCAGGGAATACTATTAAATCAATAGAGCCAAGTCTTTTTATTGTAGAAATAATGGCTGAACGTACCATCCTCATGACCTCATTAAAAATAGGTTCATTAGGCTCGTAGTCAAAGAAATCAAAAAAACGGTTTGTTTCAATTGGACGAATACTAGATATTTTAAATGATTCATCTTCCACTTTAAGAGGCCAAGGAATGAAAAGAACGTTGTATGATGAACTATCGAATTTATTATCTGCATCGAAACTATAGATGATTTCTGGGGCCACATTTGGCTTTAAATATGTTAGATTTTGGCATAAATTGTTAATAGTTAATCCAGATTGAGGAACTAATCCTTTATAAGCTATAAAACCGTATTTTGTATTATTATCAGCCAAATTTATGTCTTTACCTTGATTGTCTAAGTCTAAGTCTAGGTTCAAGCTACCCTCAGAATTAATCATATGCATAAAAGCTCTCATGTTGGAAGCCACTTCAGCTGGTGTTATATCGCTCAATTCATTTCTTCGAATGTTCTTTGCCCTAAATACATTATCAATTGATAAGACCAGAATTGTAGTGGTCAATAAAATTTGGCCACAGTTTTAGAATCTTGATATCTAACCTCAGATTCATTTGGCGCTAAACCGGC